>JAQGLF010000273.1 GCA_028293025.1 Alphaproteobacteria bacterium | reverse complement strand
TGCTCGCTCTGGCCTGGACGCTGACGCCGGCGCGCGGCTGGGGCTGCCTCGTCTTCGCGGCGACGACCATCGCCTTCCAGGCGGCGCTGACGGTCGAGATGGCCGGGCGGCGCGGCCCGGGCGCGGTCTGGCTGGCCGAGCGCAAGGGCCTCGCCTGGCTGCTCCTCCCCTTCGCGGCGACCGGCTTCTGGGCCACCGGCCTCGGCGCGCTGGCCGCTTATGCCGCCGGCTCCTTCTTCTGGGTCCAGCGCCAGGTCCATCGTCCCAGGGATCCCGACCCGGCGCCGGGAGCCTGATTCACGCCATCGGCCGAAGCGCAAGCGTTCGCCTTGGGACGATCGAGCTCCATGCTGATTAGCGGCGCCTTAACCCTGAACGCGATAAGAGCGGGCGATGTCCGACACCCGGCGCAGCACTGAGCTCGACGGCGCGGCGCGGCTGGTCGCGTCCGCGCGCGCGCGGCTTGCCGGCGCCGCCGCCGAATTGCGCCTGCCCGAGCGCGACCGGCTGACCGAATGGCAGCGCCGCACGATCTCCTCTTTGCTCGCGCGCCTGGTCCGCTCGGTCGAGGACGACCTTCGCTCCGCCCTCGCCGCCGGCCTCGACGAAACCGCGCATGAAGCGCTCCACGCCGCTTTGTCCTCCGCCAGGGTCGAGATCGCCCAGCCGCTGCTCGACGCCGCCTCGCCCTGGGATCCGGCGCTGATCGCCTTGCTCCTTCGCCGGACCGAGGAGCACCGGCTGCAGAAGGGCAGCGCCGACCATTCTCTGCTGGTCGAGTTTGCCGGCAGCGGCGACGAGGCGATCGGCGGCGAGGCCATGGCCCTGCTCGTCGCACAGAGCGGCCGGCTCGACGGCTTCCAGGAGCCCTTGCTGCCGCGGACCGAGCTTCCGGCCGAGCTCGAGCACGGCCTCGTCTGGACGATCGCCGCCGCGCTCCGCCGCTACATGGTCGGCACGCACGAATTGCCGCCGCCGCTCGCCGACGCGGCGCTGGCCGGCGCCGCCGGCGCCTTGCTGGCCCGCTACGACGAGGGCGAGACGTTCGAGGCGCAGGCATTGCGCCTCGCCCGCAGCCTCGACGCCGCCGGCAACCTCGACGACCGGCTGATCGCCCGTATGCCGGGCGAAGCCGGCCTGCCGCTGCTCCTCGCCGCGCTTTCGGTCCGCGCCGGCCTTCCCGCCGAAGCCTGCTGGGAGCTGGTCGCCGATCCCGGCGCCCGCGGCGCCGTCCTGCTGCTGCGCGCCGCCGGCCTGTCGCGCGACACGGCGGGCGCGATCCTGTTCGAGCTCCACGGCGATGCGGAGAGCGTGCTCGCCGAGTTCGACCGGTTCGACGGGGTCGATGCCGCCGACGCCATTTCGCTGCTCTCCTTGTGGCGCGCCGATCCGGCCTATCGAGCCGCCGTCGCGAGCCTTGCCGCATGAGCGCCGCCATCCTCGGCCGCCTCGACGCGGATTTCCACCTGGTCGAGGCCGAGCCCCGGCTCGCCGCGCTCCAGCGCAGCGCCGGCGGCGAGGTTGGCGGCCCGCTCGCGGTGCCGCAGATCGCCGCTCTGGCGCGGCTCGCCCGCCGCCTCGGCATCACCATCTCCCGCCCCGCCGTCGCCGCCGAAGGCGAAGCGGACCTCGATCTCTGGGTTCGCGCCCAGCCCTCGGCCTCCGGCGTCGACCTTGCCGTCAGCGGCTGGAGCGAACGCGCGCCGCGCGGCCCCGCCCCGGGCAGCGAGGCGGAGCGCCAGTCCGATTTCCTGCGCGCCGCCGCCGATTGGGTGTGGGAGAGCGATGCCGGCCTCTGCTTCACCTCCCTGTCCCCCGCGGCCGCCGCGGCCGCGGGCCGCTCGCCCTCCGAGCTGATCGGCCGCCAGCTCACTCGCCTGTTCCGCCTGATCGAGGAGGTCGAAGGCGAATTGCCGATCCTCACCGCGCTTGCCGAGCAGCGCCGTTTTGACGGCCAGCTCGCCGAGCTGCGCGAAGGGCGCGGCGGCCGCTACCGGCTCGCGGCCGTCCCCTTGATCGACGGCAGCGGCCGCTTTGCCGGCTTCCGCGGCTCGGCGACCCGCCTCGAAGCTTCCCCGGCCGCATCGGCGGCGGAACCGGCCCCCGCCCCTGCCGCGCCCGACGCCGGCGCCTTCGGCCGCCGTCTCGACGAGGCGCTGCGCGCCCCGCTCGCCCGCATCATTTCGGACGCCGAGACGATCGGCGGCCAGCCGGACGGCCCGATCCGCGGCGATTATGCCGGCTATGCCGAGGATATCGCCGCCGCCGGCCGCCACCTCCTCGCGCTGGTCGACGATCTGGTCGACCTCCAGGCGATCGAACGGCCCGATTTCAGGCCCGACGAGGAGGAGATCGACCTCGCCGACGTCGCCCGCCGCGCCGCCGGCCTGCTGGCCGTCCGCGCCGCCGACAAGGGCGTCCGCATCGACGCGCCTTCCGCCGGCGACAGCCTGCCCGCCTCCGGTGCGTTCCGGCGGGCGCTGCAGGTGGTGGTGAACCTCCTCACCAACGCGATCCGCTATTCGCCCGACGGCGGCCAGATCTGGATCCGCACCGACCGCGAGGGCGATGTCGGCGCGCTCATCGTCTGCGACCAGGGCAAGGGCATCCCGACCGAGGAGCAGGCGCGGATCTTCGAGAAGTTCGAGCGGCTCGACCCGGCCGAGCCGGGCGGCACCGGCCTCGGCCTCTACATCGCCCGCCGGCTCGCCCGGGCGATGGGCGGCGACCTCGCCGTCGACAGCGCCCCCGGCCAGGGCGCCCGCTTCACCTTCACCCTCAAGCTGCGTTAGGGTCTGCAGACGGAGGCTGGACAGGCGGCGCCGGCCGTTGCAGCATCCCCTCGACAGGGGGACAGTCATGATCGAGCTCAGTGCCGATTGTTTCAACGACATTTGCCGCGACCCGCCGGTCCGCGAGCAGCTCGGCGCGCTGGAGACGAACCGCGCCGCCGCCGTTCGCCGCTTCTGGACCTGGATGGGCCTTGCCGTCGTGCTCGCCGTCGGCGCCTGCGTCTCGCTTGCATGGACGGGATGGGGCAATTTCTCCTTTTTTGCGGCGTTCCTGTTCGTCGTGCTCGGCTTCGCCATCGGCTATTCCGCGCTGTCGAAGGTGAGCGAAGGCCTGAAGAAGCCGGTGCTGGAGGCGCTCGCGGCCAAGGCCGGCATGGAATATCTCGAAAAAGGCTTCAGCCCGCCCGCTTATCCTGAGGCGCGCAAGGCCCTGTTCGGCAACTGGCTGTCGACCGAGAGCTTCACCGATCTGTTCCACGGCAAGGACGAGGACGGGCGCAACTTCGCCGTCTACGAGGCGGATCTGCAACGCGGCAGCGGCAAGAACCGGCAGCGGATTTTCCACGGCCAGATCTACGCGGTCGAGCGGCGGCCCTCGAGCGGCGCGACGACGGTGATCGTGCCGGACCGCGGCCTGTTCAACTTCTTCAAGCCGGTGAGCGGCATGGAGCGGGTCAAGCTCGAATCCGACGCCGAGTTCGAGAAGAAATTCGAAGTCTACGGGACCAGCGAGATGGAGGCGCGGCAGCTCCTCTTCGACACGGATTTCCGCCGCCGCCTGCTCGAGCTGCGCGAGAAGGGCCGGGTCTTCGTCTATGTCGGCGCGGCCGACGCCTTGGTGGCGGCGACCGGCGGCGACCGCTTCGAGCCCGGCTCGATGCTCCGTTCCCGCCCCGGCGACGACCGGGTCCGTTCGATGGTCGACGATGTCTGCGCCGCGCTGGCAACCCTTCGCGCGCTCAAGGCGAGGCTGGGCTAGCCACGGACCTCCAGCAGCGACCGCAGCGCTTCGCCGAGCTCGGCCTGCCGATAGGGCTTCTGGAGGATCCGGTCGGTGCGCCCCGGCCGGCTCGACTGGCCGTAGCCGGTGACGAACAAGGTCGGCACCCCCCTCCGCTCGAGGATGTCGGCGACCGGGTCGCTGCGGACGCCGCCGAGGTTGATGTCGAGGACGGCGGCGTCGATGGCGCCCGTCTCGGCGAGCTGCAGCGCATGCTCCAGCCGCATCGCCGGCCCGACCACCTCGCAGCCGAGCTCGGCGAGCATGTCCTCGATCAGCATCGCCACCATGGCCTCGTCCTCGACGACCAGGACTCGCTTGCCGCCAAGATCGACCATCTGCCGCGCCGCCGTATCAGGCCGCCGCGGCCGTCGGGTGCGCGAGCGGGAAGGTGAGGCGCCAGCGCAGGCCTTCGGGAGCGAAGTCCATGTCCATTTCGCCGTCGAGCTCCCGCGCCGTCACCCTCAGCAAGCGCGATCCGAAACCCTCGGTCGCGGGAGGCGTCACGTCGCGGCCGCCTTTTTCCACCCAGAGCAGGCGGACGCCGGTCGGAAAGGGGCTGCCCTGCCGCTCGATCGTCCAACTGAGCGCGACTTCGCCACCCGGCTCCGACAGCGCGCCATGCTTGGCGGCATTGGTGGCGAGCTCGTGCAGCGCCATGCTGAGCGACAGGCTCGCCCGCGGCGGCAAATGGAGGTCGGGGCCCTCGGCGCGCAAGCGCCGGCCAGGGGCCGCATGGGCGGCGAGCTCCTCCTCGGCAATGTCGCGCAGACTGGCGCCTTCCCACTGGTTGCGGGTGAGGCGGTCATGGGCGGCGCTCAGCGCCAGCAGCCGCGGCTCGAACCGGGCGCGGAATTCCTCGGCGCTGCTGCAGTTGCGCGCCGTTTGCGCCGCGATCGACTGGACGGTCGCGAGGGTGTTCTTGACCCGGTGGTTGAGCTCGTCGAGCAGCAGCTTCTGCCGCGCCTCACCCTCCTTCCGCCCGGTAATGTCCTGGAACATCTTGACGCCGAAGGCGAAGGTGCCGTCGGCGCGCCGCACCGCCGAGTTCATCACCTGCACCCAGATGATGCGGCCGTCCTTGCGGACATAGCGCTTCTCGATGATGAAGCGATCGGTCTGGCCGCGCACGATCTGGGCGTAATGCTCGCGCTCGCCCGGCACGTCGTCCGGGTGGGTGAGGTCGAAGAAGCCGAGCTGCCCGAGCTCGTCTTTCTCATAGCCGGTCATCCGGCAGAACGCCTCGTTGACGCTGAGGAAACGCCCTTCGGCGTCGACCTCGGCGATGCCGGCGACGGCGCTTTCATAGGTTGCGGCGAGCCTCTCCTTGGCCTCGCGCAACGCCTCTTCCGCCGCCTTCTTGTCGGTGACGTCGACGGTGAAGCAGCGCGTGTTCACGAAGGCGCCCTCCCGGAAGCAGACGCTCGAGGAGATCTGGACGTGGCGGATCGAGCCGTCCTTGGCCTTGAGCCGGGCGGGATATTTGTCGAGCTTCTCGCCGCGGGTCAGCCGCGCGAGGATATCCGCGATGACGTCGGCGTCGGCGTGAAAATCGGTGATCTTGCGCCCGACATATTCCTCGGCCGTATAGCCCAGCGGAGCGTAATCGGCGGGATTGGCCTTGAGGATCGTCCCGTCGCCGGCGACGAGGTGCAGGCCGACCGTTCCGTTTTCGAAGAAATCGTCGAGATCGGGCGCGGGCCGCGACGTCTCCTCATGTCTGGTCGCCAACACGGCCTC
>JAQGLF010000357.1 GCA_028293025.1 Alphaproteobacteria bacterium | reverse complement strand
ATGTGCCGAACGACCGCGTCTTCAGCCCCGCTTCCTGGGCCTCGATCGGCGCGGCGATCGGCCGCCTCCACGGCCGGCACGGCGAGAGCTACGGCTGGACGGTCGACTATCGGATCGGCACGGTCGAGCTGGACAACCGGCAGCGCGGCGACTGGCCGGCTTTCTGGGGCGAGCAAAGGCTGACGGCCGTCGCCGCCGTCCTCGACCGGCCGTGGCGCGAGCGCGTCGAGCGTGTCGCCGCGCGCCTGCCCGATCTTCTCCCCCAATCTCCCCCGGCTTCGCATCTTCACGGCGACCTCTGGGGCGGCAACATCCTCGTCGCGGACGGGCGGCTCGCGGCCCTGATCGACCCGGCCTGCTATCATGGCGATGCCGAGGTCGACCTGGCGATGCTCTGCCTGTTCGACGCGCCGCCCGCCGCCTTCTGGGACGCCTATGGCGAATCGCCGGCGGGCTGGCGGGAACGGCGGGACGTGTATCAGCTCTTCCCCGCCCTGCTCCACCTGCGCCTGTTCGGCGGCGCCTATGCCGCCATGGTCGACCGCTTGCTGCTCGCCATCGGGGCTTGACGGGCCCTCGTTGTTTTGGTATTTGCCTAAATACCGAACAAAGGGGATCGTCATGACCATCATTGCTTCACTTCTCGCCGCCGCCGCGCTGGTGGCTCCGGCCCCGGCCGCCATCCAGGTCGAAGCTCCGGGCCCGCTCGGTCCGCTCAAGGGCAGCCTGATGATGCCGTCGGGGACGCCGCGCGCGACCGTGCTGATCATCCCCGGCTCCGGCCCCACCGATCGCGACGGCAACAACCCGCTCGGCATCCGCGCCGCGCCTTACCGGCTGCTGGCGGAGGGACTGGCCGCGAAGGGCATCGCCAGCGTGCGCATCGACAAGCGCGGCATGTTCGAGAGCAAGGCGGCCGTGGCCAATGCCAATGCGGTCACCGTCGCCGATTATGCGGCGGATGCGCATGTTTGGGCGAAGGCGATCCGCGCCCGCACCGGCGCGCCCTGCGTCTGGCTGCTCGGCCATAGCGAGGGGGGCCTCATCGCCATGGCCGCGGCGCAGGACCCGACCGACATTTGCGGTCTCATCCTGGTCTCCGCGCCCGGCCGCAAGCTCGGCGACGTCCTGCGGCAGCAATTGCGGGCGAGCCCCGCCTTCGCGCCGGATCTGCAGCCGGCGCTGGCCAATATCGGCGCGCTCGAGGCTGGAAAGCGGGTCGACGTGCCGCAGACCAACCCCGTCATGATGTCCCTCTTCGCGCCGCAGGTGCAGGGCTTCCTGATCAGCCTGCTCTCCTACGACCCGGCGAAGCTGGTCGGCGCCGTCGCCAGGCCGGTGCTGATCGTCCAGGGCGAGCGCGATCTCCAGGTCAGCGTCGAGGATGCCCGCGCGCTCGCCGCGGGCGATGCGAGGGCGAGGCTCTACCTCGTCCCGGGCGCGAACCATGTGCTCAAGGCCGTTGCGTCGGACGACCGGACGGCGAATCTCGCGACCTATGGCGATCCAACTTTGCCGCTCGCGCCCGGGATCGTCGACACCATCGCCGCCTTCGTGACCGAAGGTTCGACAGGCCGATGAACAGCGTCTTCGAAGCGCTGGCGCATCCGACGCGGCGCGGGATCCTCGAAATGCTGAAGAGCGGATCGAAGACCGCGGGCGAGATCGCGGATGCGTTCGACGTCTCGAAGCCGACCATGTCGGGCCACTTCACCAAGCTCAAGGAGGCCGGCCTGATCCAGGCCGACCAGCGCGGCACCACCATCTTCTACAGCCTCAACCTGTCGACGCTGGAGGAGGTGCTGCTCGGCTTCATGGGCCGGATGGGGACGGACCCGAACGGCAAGGAGGAAAAAGAATGAACCGCAACCGTCTCGGCATCGCATCGGCAATAATGGTGCTCGTCCTCGTCGCCGTGGCGCTGGCGGTGGGGAGCCGCCTCCCGGCCGATCTCCGGCTGCCGACCCATTGGGGAATCAGCGGCCGGCCCGATCATTTCTCCGGCAAATGGCCGGCATTGCTCCTGCCCGCCGGGATCGCGGCCCTGGTGTCGCTGCTCTTCTGGTTCCTGCCCGTGCTGGAGCCGCGCGCCCGCAATCTCGGCCGCAGCGAAGGCCTCTATCTCTGGTCCTGGGCTGCCGTCCTGATGATGTGTGCCGCGGTCGAGCTGGTGGTGGTCTCGGTGCCGCTCCATTGGGGCCTCAGGGTCGAGCATATCATCAACGCCGCGGTCGGGCTGATGTTCGTCATCATCGGCAATCAGCTCGGCAAGTCGCGCAGCATGTTCCTGGTCGGGATCCGAACGCCCTGGACGCTGTCCAGCGAGGAGGTCTGGATCAAGACCCACCGCCTCGGCGGCAAGCTGATGGTCCTCGGCGGATTGCTGATGATCGCTGCCTCCTTCCTGCCTTTGCCCTCCGGACTCCTCTCCGGGATCTGCGTCGCGGTCATCGGCGCCGTGGTGGGCGTCCCAATCGTCTATTCCTATCTGCTCTGGCGGCGGGAGAGGGATCAGCCGAGCGAATAGCGCTCGACGATCGTGTAGACCGCTCCCTCCGGCGTGAGGCCACTCTCGTAGAGGCAGAAATCCTCGACCGTGAAAAGCGGGCCGGCGAGCGGTCCCGCCGCCTGCAGGAACGGCCCGACCGGTCCCGCATTGCGCGGCAGCCGGGCGAGGGTGACGTGCGGGACATAGGTGCGGCGGTCCGGCGCGACACCGGCGCGGACCAGCGCCTGATCGATCTTCTTGTGAAGATTCCGCAGCGGCTCCTGCGGTGCGACGCCCGCCCACAAGGCGATCGGGTCGCCCCGCCGCTCGAAGCTGCCGACGCCGGCCAGGGCCAGGCCGAAGCGGGCATAATGGACGGCGCCGAGGGCGGCGTGGACGTCGTCGGCCCGGTGCCGGTCGACCTCGCCGATGAAGCGCAGGGTGAGATGGAGTTGATCGTCGCTCTGCCAGCGGGCGCCGGCGATGCCGCCCATCGCCGCGCGCAGCTGCGCGCGCACGGATGCGGGCGGCCGGATGGCGACGAACAGCCGGTGCATGGCGCCGCCCGTACATGAGGCACGCGCCGGACGCGAACCGGATTTCCTTGAATGTTCCCCCCATCCCTCCGATATTGGCGGGGTGCGGCGGGCTTTTCCGTCGCGAAGGAGAGAATTCACATGGCCAACGGATTTGACCCCCGCCTGGGCGCGCAGCCGGCACCGGCGACGACGATCGGCCGCGACAGCGTCGCCGTCGACGCGGGGCTGCGATCCTACATGTTGTCGGTCTACAATTACATGGCGTCGGGCGTGCTGCTGACCGGCATCGTCGCCTTAGTCTTCGCGCGGAGCGGCGCCGTCCTGTCGCTGTTCGACCTGACCACGGGCCGGATGAACGGCCTCGGCTGGATCGTGATGCTCGCCCCGCTCGGCCTCGTCATGATCATGAGCTTCGGCATCAACCGCATCTCGACCGGCACCGCGCAGGCGCTCTACTGGGCCTATGCGACGGTCATGGGCCTGTCGCTATCGACCATCTTCCTCGTCTATACCGGCGGGTCGATCGCAATCACCTTCTTCGCGACGGCGGCCGCCTTCGTCAGCCTCAGCCTCTGGGGCTATACGACCAAGAAGGACCTGTCCGGCTTCGGCACCTTCCTGCTGATGGGCCTGGTCGGCCTGATCGTTGCGATGCTGATCAACGCCTTCTTCCCGTCGGGACCGATGACGCTGGCGATCAGCGCGATCGGCGTGCTCCTCTTCGCCGGCCTCACCGCCTACGACACGCAGAAGATCAAGAGCATGTACTTCGTCGTGCGCGGCTCGGACTTCGTCGGCAAGTCGGCGATCATGGGCGCGCTGACCCTCTATCTCGACTTCATCAACCTGTTCCTCTTCCTGTTGCGCTTCATGGGCGACCGCCGCTAAGGGCGTCGCGCGCAGTCCGGAAACGGGCCAAAAACGGGAAAGGCCCGGCCGAAAGGCCGGGCCTTTCTCTTTGGAGCGGCGCGAAGCCGTGCTAGTCCGACCGCAAGGAGGGGGACGGCATGAACCTTCATCTGCTTTGGGCGACGTTGCTCGGGGGCCTGCTCGGGGGGCTCGCCGACTGGCTGTTCGCCGGCGTGCTGTTCCACCATCGCTACCTGCGCTATCCCGAAGTCTGGCGGTCCGGCAACGAGCGGCCGCGGATCATCGCCGCGCAGGCGCTTTCCTTCGTCACCGCCGCCGCCTTCGTCGCTCTGGCGTGGAAGCTTCACCAGACCGACATGCGCGGCGCGCTCAAGCTCGCGGCGATGGTCTGGCTGATCGGGCCGCTGCCTTTGCTCGTCGGCAACGCGATGTTCATCAAGATCGATCATCTGGTGACCGCCAGCCACGCCGCCGGCTGGCTCGCCAAGCTGCTGCTGATCGCGGCGGCGGCGGCCTGGCTGATCGGCTGACCTGAACCTCCGGTTCAGAGGGTGGCGTGGACCGTCGCCACCGCCTTGATCACCGCGCCGACGCGCGCGGCCGTCTGGATCGTCTCCGGCTTGACCCCGTGCTGCTGGAGCACGCGCTCGTGGCTGTCGATGCACATGCCGCAGCCGTTCATCGCGGAAACGGCGAGGCTGAACAGCTCGAAATCGTCCTTCTCGATGCCCGGATTGCCGATCACGTTCATCCTGAGCTTCGCCGGCAGGGTCGCATATTCCGGGTTCGAGACCAGGTGGACGAAGCGGTAATAGACGTTGTTCATCGCCATGATCGCGGCGGCGGCGCGGGCGGCCCCCGCTGCTTCAGCGCTGAGCTTGCCTTCCACCTCGGCCTCGGCAGCGGCGACGATCGGCCGATAGCCGGTGCCGTGGGCGCAGGCGAGGAGCAGGCCGTATTTACGCTGGTCGCCGAGCAGCTGGTCGTTGAGCAATGACGAGAGGTTGAGCCTGAGGTCCTTCGCGTAATCGGGAAGGGTGTCGGCGAACTGCTTGAGCGACATGAGTGTCTCCTGTTCGTGAAAAAGGGGGCGCGGAAACCAGGTCCCCGCGCCCCCGAGAATTTCTCTCCGTTCGTCCGCTCAGGGGCTTAGGCGGCCGGGCGGAGCACCTCTTCGCCCTCGTTCCAGTTGCACGGGCAGAGCTCGTCGGTCTGCAGCGCGTCGAGCACCCGCAAGGTTTCCTGCGGATTGCGGCCGACATTGAGACCGTTGACGGTGACGTGCTGGATCACATTGTCCGGATCGACCACGAAAGTGGCGCGGAAGGCGACGCCCTCATCCGGAGCGACGATGCCGAGCGCGTCGGCCAGCGCCTTCTTGTTGTCGGCGATCCAGGGGAAGTCGGCGGCGGCGAGCCGCTCGTCCGCCTTGCGCCAGGCATGGTGGACGAAATCGCTGTCGGTGGAGGCGCCGATCAGCTCCGCGTCGCGGTCCCGGAAATCCTGGAGGAGCTCGCCATAGCCGATGATCTCGGTCGGGCAGACGAAGGTGAAGTCCTTGGGCCAGTAGAACAGGACCTTCCACTTGCCTCCGGTCTCGGCGAGATTGAGCGTTTGGCCGGCGGGAAGGGCGCTGCCCTGCTGGACGGGAACGGTGAGGGCCGGAAACTTGTCGCCAACGGTAAGCATGCTGCTTTTTCTCCTGGGGTGAGCGGTGCATCATTGTGCACTGCAGCATCTAGGGTGCTGGCGTTGATCGTTCAAGCGGGGTATTGCGGTCGGATTGATTGGAATTTTCGATCACTATGAGCGCCTTTCCCCCACTCGACTTGCATCACCGAAAAACGCGCCGATCGGCCGGGGCGCGGCAGGGATGAGCACATATCTGCCCACCCTCAAGCAGCTCCAATATCTCGTGGCGTTGCGGGAGCTTGGTCACTTCGGCAGAGCCGCGGACGCCTGCTATGTGACCCAGTCGACCCTGTCCGCCGGCCTGCGCGAGCTGGAAACCCTGCTCGGCGTCACGCTCGTCGAGCGCACCCGCCGCGTCGTCCGCTTCACGCCTTTGGGCCAGAGGATCGCCGACAAGGCGCTCCGCGTCCTGCGCGAGGCCGACGCGCTGGCGCAAATGGCGCGTGCCGAAGGCCAGCCGCTGCACGGCGAGCTGCGGATGGGCGTCATCCCCACCATCGCGCCCTTCCTCCTTCCGGCCATGCTCCCGAGCCTCCGGCGCGAATGGCCGAAGCTCAAGCTCTATCTCCGCGAGGAACCGAGCCAGGCCGCCTGCGAGGCGCTTCAGCGGGGGCAGCTGGACTGCGTGCTGCTGGCGCTCCCCTATAGCTGCGGCGATGTCGATTCCGCCGCTTTGTTCGACGATCCGCTGTTCGTCGCCTTTCCCCGGGGCGAGGGGCCGAACGGCCCCGATATCGACCCCGAGGCGATCGACGAGAACCGGATGCTCCTCTTGGAGGACGGGCATTGCCTCAAGGATCATGCGCTCTCCGCCTGCAACCGCCCGGATCTGCGCGCGCATGCGGCGATGATGGGGACGTCGCTCCACACCCTCGTCCAGATGGTCGACAACGGGCTGGGCGTCACCTTCATCCCCTTGATGGCCATCGAAGCGGGTATCCTCGACGGGACCCAGGTCGACGCCCGGCCGCTTCGCTCCGATCACGGCTTCCGGCGGATCGCGCTCATCTGGCGCCGGTCGAGTCCGCGCGAGATCGAGTTTCAGCTGCTCGCGGCGGCGATCCGGCGGATCATCGGCGCGCTCAGTCCAGGCCGAGAAGCCACAGGTCCAGGGGAACGGCCCGTATCCGGGCCCCGGGAAGCGCGCGGTTGAGGCGCGTTCTGCAGCGCATGATCCAGCGCAGGCAGCTGAGCCGGCTGTCGAACGTCTCGAACCTCTCCCGGCTCGGCCGGAAGGTGCGGCGATCGACGAGGAAGCGCGCGCCCCTGCGGCAACCCGGAGCGCCGGCCCAGTCGCGATGAGGCGACACCACCGCCGGCACCCAATAGGTCCGGGTCGCATCCAGTCCTTCCACCTCGCATCGCTGCATCGTCCGCCCTCCGATAGAGGCCGCGGCTCGATCAGCCGCGGCCGCCCGTCATCCGGCCGCCACTTCCGGCGCGTGAGCGCCGGGATCCGCGAGATCGAACCGGTCGGCGTTCATCACCTTCGTCCAGGCTTTCACGAAGTCCCTGACGAACGTCTCGCCGGCGTCGCGCGCGGCGTAGACCTCGCACAGGGCGCGGAGCTGCGAATTGGAGCCGAATGCGAGATCGGTGCGGGTGGCGGTCCACTTCTCCTGGTCGGTCCGCCGGTCGGTGCCGACGAAGACCTCGTCGCCGCGATCGTCCACTTCCTTCCACGCCGTGCCCATGTCGAGCAGATTGACGAAGAAGTCGTTGGTGAGCCGGCCCGGCCGATCGGTGAGGACCCCGTGCTTCGAGCCGCCATGATTGGCGCCGAGCACGCGCAGGCCGCCGACCAGGACGGTCATTTCCGGCGCGCTCAGCTGCATCAGCTGCGCGCGGTCGACGAGCAGCTCCTCGGTCGGCACGTTGAAGCGAACCTGGAGATAGTTGCGGAAGCCGTCCGCCCTCGGCTCGAGCACGCCGAAGCTGTCGACGTCGGTCTGCTCCTGCGTCGCGTCGGCGCGGCCGGTCGTGAACGGCACTTCGATGTCGTGGCCCGCATCCCTGGCCGCTTTCTCGACGCCGACGGCGCCGCCGAGCACGATCAGGTCGGCGATGCTGACGCTGCCGTCGAAACCGGCCCGGATGCCCTCATAGACCTCGAGCGCCCTGGCAAGCTCGGCGGGCTCGTTGACATCCCAATCCTTCTGCGGCGCGAGGCGGATGCGCGCGCCGTTGGCGCCGCCTCTTTTGTCCGATCCGCGGAAGGTCGAGGCCGAGGCCCAGGCCGTTTTCACGAGCTGGCTGACGCTCAGGCCCGAATCCGCGATCTTGCCCCTGAGGCTTGCGACCTCAGCATCGCCGAGCGCGCGGCCGGCCGGGATCGGGTCCTGCCAGATCAGATCCTCGTCCGGCACTTCCGGGCCGAGATAGCGCGCCCTGGGCCCCATGTCGCGGTGGGTGAGCTTGAACCAGGCGCGGGCAAAGGCGTCGGCGAACTGGTCGGGATTGGCGCGGAATCGCTCCGATATCTTCCGATATTCCGGATCCATCTTGAACGCCATGTCGGCGGTGGTCATCATCGTCGGCACGCGCCGGTCGGGGCTGTGCGCGCCGGGCGCCATGTCCTCCGGCTTCTGGTTCCTGGGTTGCCATTGCTGCGCGCCGGCGGGGCTCTTCACCAGGTCATATTCATAATCGAGCAGCATGCGGAAATAGTTCTGCGTCCAGCGGTTCGGGGTCGGCGTCCACGCGCCTTCGAGGCCGCTGGTGATGGTGTCGTCGCCGATGCCGCGGCCGTGGCTGCTGACCCAGCCGAGGCCCTGCTGGGCGATGTCGGCGCCTTCGGGCTCCGCGCCGACCTTCGACGCGTCGCCGGCGCCGTGGCACTTGCCGAAGGTGTGACCACCGGCGGTCAGCGCCAGCGTCTCCTCGTCGTTCATGCTCATCCGGGCGAAGGTCTCGCGGATGTCACGGGCCGACTTCAGGGGATCGGGCTCGCCGCCCGGCCCTTCGGGATTGACGTAGATGAGGCCCATCTGGATCGCCGCCAGCGGGCTTTCGAGCACCTTTTCCTCGGTGATGCGGGTGTCGCCGAGCCATTCCTCCTCGGTACCCCAGTAAATGTCCTTCTGCGGCTCCCAGACGTCGACGCGGCCGCCGCCGAAGCCGAAGGTCGGGCCGCCCATTGATTCGATGGCGACGTTGCCGGCCAGGATCATCAGGTCGGCCCATGACAGCTTGCGGCCGTATTTCTGCTTGATCGGCCAAAGCAGGCGGCGCGCCTTGTCGAGATTGCCGTTGTCGGGCCAGGAGTTGAGCGGGGCGAAACGCTGCCCGCCCGAGGAGGAGCCGCCGCGGCCGTCGCCGCTGCGATAGGTGCCGGCGCTGTGCCAGGCCATGCGGATGAAGAAGGGGCCGTAATGGCCGTAATCGGCCGGCCACCAGGGCTGGCTGTCGGTCATCAAAGCGGTGAGGTCCCGCTTGAGCGCTTGATAGTCGAGCGACTTGAAGGCTTTCGCATAGTCGAAATCGTTCCCCATCGGGTCGGGGGAGCCGGCGCCGTTCTGGTGGAGGATGTCGAGCGACAGCTGGTTCGGCCACCAGTCGCGGTTGGTGCGCCCCAGCAGGGATCTCAAGGCGGCGGGTTCCTTCGACGGGTCACTCAGCGGGCTGCCGCTCGTCTTCG
This sequence comes from Alphaproteobacteria bacterium, assembly GCA_028293025.1. Classification (GTDB taxonomy): domain Bacteria; phylum Pseudomonadota; class Alphaproteobacteria; order Sphingomonadales; family Sphingomonadaceae; genus Allosphingosinicella. Next base: position 3,449 of record JAQGLF010000357.1, on the reverse strand, counting down.
CGTCCATATTCGCCTCTCCTCACCGGATTTTGGGCGATGCTAGGCTTCGCGCGGGATTGGCGGAAACAAGGAAAAGCGGTCAGATTGAGCGGGGAAATCGATCAAAGCTCGGGCTGCATGGCGAGGACGCTATTTCCCCCGGGCAGAGGACGACCGGGCCGGGACTGGTCAGCCGAGCCGCCCGGTGCTAGCCGCGCCGCCGCAGCGCCTTCGGAAAGCCCCATGAACATCGACCTCATCCCGGCGGGCGACAATCCGCCCGACAGCCTCAACGTCATCATCGAAGTCCCGGTCGGCGGCGAGCCGGTCAAATACGAGTTCGACAAGAAGTCGGGCGCGTTGTTCGTCGACCGCATCCTCCACACGCCGATGCGCTATCCGGCCAATTATGGCTTCGTCCCCCACACCATCTTCCCCGACGGCGATCCGCTCGACGCCCTGGTGATCGCGCGCTCGCCCTTCATCCCCGGCTCGGTGGTGCGCGCCCGGCCGATCGCCGTGCTCTTCCTCGAAGACGAGGCCGGCGGCGACGAGAAATTGCTGACCGTCCCTGTCGACAGCACCTTTCCCTATTACGAAAATGTCGGCGAGCATACCGATCTGCCCGGCATCGTCATGCAGCAGATCGAGCATTTCTTCACCCATTACAAAGACCTGGAGCCGAAGAAATGGGTCCGCGTCGGCCATTGGGGCAGCGCCGACGACGCGCGCAAGGTGGTGATCGAATCGATCGCGCGGGCGCGAACCGAACGGGTCTAGCCGAAGACCTCGTCGAACAGGTTCCGCATCGCGGCCCAGGAGCGGCGGTCGGCGCTTTCGTGAAAGGCGAAACCGGGCCATCGGCAACGCGATAGGAGACCAGCTGCAATTCCATCGCTCAGAGCCTCTCGACGATGGTGACGTTGGCGAGGCCGCCGCCTTCGCACATCGTCTGGAGACCATAGCGTTTGCCGCGCGCCTGCAGCGCATGGAGTAGGGTCGTCATCAGCTTGGTGCCCGAGGCGCCGAGCGGATGGCCCAGCGCGATGGCGCCGCCATTGACGTTGATCCGCGCGGGATCGGCGCCGGTCTCGCGCAGCCAGGCGAGCGGCACCGGCGCGAAGGCCTCGTTGACCTCGTAAAGGTCGATCTCCTCGATCCGCATGCCGGCGCGGGCGAGCGCGCGCTTTGTGGCGGGGATGATCTCCTCGAGCATGATGACGGGATCGCCGCCGGTGACGGTGAGGTTGACGATCCGCGCCATCGGAACGAGGCCGTGCGCCTTCAGCGCGCCCTCGCTGACGACCAGGACGCCGCTGGCGCCGTCGCAGATCTGGCTGGCATTGGCGGCGGTGATCCTGCCGCCTTCCTTCAGCGGCTTGACCGCGGCGATGCTCTCCAGCGTCGCGTCGTACCTGATGCCTTCGTCTTTCGTATGGAGCGCCGTCGTGCCGTCCTCCCGCACGATCTCCAGCGGCACGATCTCCTCGGCGAAGGCATCTTCGCCGGTCGCGCGCGCCGCCTTGCGGTGGCTTTCCAGGGCGAAGAGGTCGAGCGCCTCCTTCCGCAGCTGGTGCTTCCCGGCGATCATTTCGGCGCCGTCGAACTGGCTGAACATGGCAACGCCGAACCGTTCCCGGATTCGCTTCGAGAAGGGCCCGGTGCCGATGCCGTGCTGGAGCGGAAGCGTGAAGGGGAGGCCCATCGGCACCCGCGTCATCGATTCGACTCCAGCGGCGATCACCACGTCCTGGGTGCCGCTCATCACCGCCTGGGCGGCGAACTGGATCGCCTGCTGCGACGAGCCGCATTGCCGGTCGATGGTCACGGCGGGGACGGAGACGGGCAGGGATGAGGCGAGCACGGCGTTGCGGCCGATATGGAAGGCCTGCTCGCCGGCCTGGCCGACGCAGCCCATGATCACGTCCTCGACCGCGGCGGGATCCACGCCCGAACGCGCGATCAGGGCGTCGAGGATCTCGGCGCCCATGTCCGCCGGGTGCCAGTCCTTCAGCGCGCCGTTCCGGCGGCCGCCTGCGGTCCGGGCGGCGGCGACGATATAGGCTTCGGCGATGGCGGCCTCCTCCTGCTGCTCCCGTCATGGTCTAGCGGCAGGCGCCGCGCTTTCAACCGAAACGGGCGCGTCGCAGCGCGCCTGCCGCCCCCCGCCATGCTAGTTTCGGCCGGGAACGGGGGAGAAGGCCGTGGCGGAAGCACAGGGATTGAGCCTTGAGGGGGCAATCGTCGGCCGCGACGATCCGCGCTACGAGACCCTCCGCCGCGGATTCAACTTGCGCTGGGTGGGGGAGCCGCGCTGGATCGTCCTTCCCGCCAATGGTGAGGACGTGCGCGCGGCGGTGCAGCACGCAATGTCGTGCGGGTTGAGGGTGACGGTGCGAAGCGGCGGCCATTGCTACGAGGATTTCGCGGTCGCGAACCAGAATGGCCTGCTCGTCGACATGGCGGCGATGAACCGGATCTACCGCGACCCCGCGCGCGGCGGCGCCTTTTGCGTCGAAGCCGGGACCAGCCAGTGGAACATGATCTGGAGCCTCTACAAGGAGCATGACCGGGCGCTGCCGGGGGGCTCCTGCTATTCGGTCGGCGCCGGCGGCCATATTTGCGGCGGGGGCTACGGATTGCTGTCGCGCCTGCACGGCCTGACGATCGACTGGCTCGACGCGGTCGAGATCGTCACCGTCGGCGCCGACGGTCATGCGAAGCTGGTGGTGGCCGAGAAGGAGGGCGCGGCGGCCGACCTGCTCTGGGCCTGTCGGGGCGGAGGCGGCGGCAATTTCGGGATAATCACGCGCTACTGGTTCAACGATCTGCCCCGCGCTCCCGGCGAAGCGCGCCTCGTCAACTTCGCCTGGGACTGGGCGACGCTGAAGCAGGCGGAGCTGGCCGAGATCGTCGGCCGCTTCGGCGCCTTCTTCGCGGCGAACAGCGCGCCGGGAAGCCCTTATGACGGACTCTTTGCTTTGCTCCACCTCACGCATAAGGCGGCCGGCCAGATCACCCTTACCGCCCAATATGTCGGCGATGCGCCCGGGCGGCTCGACGACTTCATCGGCGCGATGAGCGGCGACGGAATTCCGGAGCCGGTCGGCCAGCGCCGGCCGGTCGGCCTCAATTTCTTTCCCCACCCGACGACCGACGTGCAGCGTCTGCCATGGCTCTACGCGACCCAGTCGCTCGACGGCTCCGGCCCCAACCGGCGGGGGAAGTACAAGTCCGCCTATATGAACCGTCCCTTCCCCGACGCGCAGATCGCGGCGATGTGGCCGTTCCTGACCGCCGACGGCTTCGACAACAGCCAGGCGCTGCTGCAGGTCGATTCCTATGGCTGCGCGATCAACGCGGTCGGCCCGGAGGAGAGTGCGGTGCCGCAGCGCAGCTCGATCATGAAGCTTCAATATCAGGCCTATTGTACGGACGAGGCCTACACTGCGAATAACCTCTCCTGGATC
>JAQGLF010000386.1 GCA_028293025.1 Alphaproteobacteria bacterium | reverse complement strand
CAAACGGGCCGCCATCGGTGACGAAGAGGTTTTTGACCTCCCACGATTGGCTCCACTGGTTGAGGACCGAATCGCGCGGATTGGCACCCATGCAAGTCGTCCCCACTTCGTGAATGATGGTGCCGCCCGCCATGATCGCCTTGGTGCCATCAAACTGCGGCTTGCCCGTTACCTTGCCGCCCATGCCCTCAATGATGTCCACAAAAGTGCGCTGCATGTGGGCCGCCTGCCGGGTCTCGTGCTCGCTCCATCTCCAGTGAAAACGCAGCACCGGGATGCCCCATTTGTCCTTTTTGTCCGGGTCGATCTCGCAAAATGAATCGTCGTTTGGAATCATCTCGCCGCGGCCGGCAAATCCGATAAACGAGCCGTAGTAACGCCGGGCATCTTCCTTAAACTTTTTGCCGTAGCTGCCGCCCGTGTATTCTTCGGGCGCGGGATTGGTCATTCCGGGCATTCGCCGGCCGCCGCCAAACTCGATGTGGTAGCCGCGCGCAAACCCGAGTTTGCCGGCGAGCTGCTCCTGGTATTTCCACCACGGCATATACATGTGCATGGCCGAGGCGCCGTCTTCATTGTGCGGCGGACAATTTTCTAAAATGGGAATCTGGCCGCTCAGACTGGTGCCCACCGTGTCCATCAAATAGCGGCCCACTTTTCCCGAACCGTTGGCCAGTCCGTTTGGAAAAAGCGCGCTTTTGGAATTTAATAGAATGCGGGCCGATTCGCAGCCGCTCGCCGCAAGCACGATCACGCGCGCCTTGGCGTGCATCTGCATGCCCGTCGTCTTGTCGATGTAATGGACGCCGGTCGCCCTGCCCGCTTTGTCGACGGTGACTTCATGCACCATCGCGTCGGTGATGATGTCCAAATTGCCGGTCTCAAGCGCTGGCGGCAGAAGGACCGTCGTGGATTGGAAATTCGCTTTAATGGAGCATCCGCGTCCGCAATCGGTGGCGTAGAAGCAAGCCGAACGTCCGTTGATAGGTTTGGTTAAAATGGCTTGGTGCGAGGGAATGACCGGGATGCCGAGCGGTTTGCACGTTTTTTGGGTCAACAACTCGTAACCGCGCGGCGCGGGCGGCGGCTGAAGCACGCCGGGCGACGAATTGGGCGTGTTTTCGAGCCCCTCATTGCTGCCCCAAACACCGACAATGGCTTCGGTCTTGTCGTAAAACGGGGCGAGATCATCGTACCCGATCGGCCAGTCGAGTCCGAGGCCGTCGCGCGATTTTGGTTTAAAATCGTAGGGGCCCATCCGCAGCGCGATCCGGCCCCAGTGATTGGTGCGGCCCCCGAGCATGCGCGGCCGCCACCACATGAAATTCTGCGTGGTGGTTTTTGCGCCCCAATCGGCCGCCTCGGTCCAGGCTCCGTCTTTTTTAACCACATACGGCTCGTTTGGGACCGTCCAGCCGCCATCGACGGTGGCATCGAAAAATCCAAAGGGCTTCTCCGGAGTAGCCTCTCCGCGCAACGGCGCATCCATGGGAGTCTCGAACATCGGCGTCTCGGTGAGCGGCTCATAATTGCGTCCCGCCTCAAGCATGAGCACCTTGACGCCCTGCCTTGATAAAACGTAAGCGCTCATGCCGCCTCCCGCTCCCGAACCCACGATGAGGACGTCATAGCTTGGCTGCGATTTGGAGGGAGTAATCAGGGGCATGGCTGATCGTTATCGGCACCAACGCGCCCATTTTCAACTGCCAAGATTTGCCTCGGTGTTGGAGAGCCCTAATTTTTTAAGCGGGGTGCGAAAATATCGGGATGCGCCCAGAGCCAAAAAAGCGCGCATCCGCCCTTCGAAAACTATAACTAAGAGGCGTAAAAGCAGGCGCGGCTCCGAACTGCTTTTATGAGTGAAAACGAAGTTCCGGCCCAAGTGCTCATTGTTATCGGCGGTTCGTCTGGCGGAGTGCCTGCGCTTTCGATGCTTTTAAGCAGTCTTCCCGAGGAATTGCCAGCCGCGGTGCTGATAGTCATGCACGCCGGCGGCGATGAACGCTTGCGTAAAACTTTGAGCCGCGCGAGCCGGCATCCTGTGCAGTTGGCCCGCCAGGGAGTCGAACTTTTAGCGAGCCGAGTCTACCTCGCTCCGCTCAATTACCATATGGTGGTTTGCGATCACTCTCTGGAATTGACCACGCAGACCACGGAAAACCGGCAGCGGCCTGCCATTGACACGCTTTTTCGCAGCGCCGCCAGAAATTTTCATAACCGGGTCATTGGCGTGATGCTTTCCGGGACAAATGAAGACGGCGCCATTGGTCTTTATAGCGTGAAATGGCATGGAGGAATTTCCGTCGTGCAGTCGGCTCAGGACGACGGGTTTTCTTCGCCGCCTCGCCAGGTCTCCCGATATGTCGAAGCCGACTACATGGTGCCGCCGACTGAGATGGGCGGCTTGCTTGGAAATCTCAGCCGCCAACTCGCATCAGCGCCCATTACTGATCCTCATCCCCTTGATAACTCTGAGTGTGAAATAGTCGGCACGCCGCCCGTTGTTTGCCCGGATTGCGGCGGGCTGCTCACCGAAGAACGCTTCGGCGACATTACCCATTACCGCTGCCGCACTGGCCATGCTTATTCTCCCAGGGAACTCAGCGAAGCCCATGCAGATGCGCTTGAAAAGGCGCTCTGGATTGCCATTCGCACCCTCAATGAACAAGCGGAAATGCGCGACCGGCTCGCCCGCGGTTTAGCCGGCCGCGGCCAGATGATGCTCAGCGAGCGCCTAAACCACCAAGCCGACGCGGCGCGCTCGGAAGAAACCCTCATCAGGCAGGTAATCGATCGGGTGGTAGAACTTCGGGAAAGCGACGAACACCATCTCGAAGAGGGCGGAGAACTCGTCTAAAAAGCCCGCCTTTAGATCCCGCTTGCTTGCCGCCTCGGCGCCCAATAGTTGCGCACGTAATCTTCGACCGCTTCCTTCCAAGGCCGCGGACTGACACCGCCCAGGTTTGCCAGCTTCCCGCTTGAAAGCGCCGTATAGACTGGCCGCTTTGCGATAAACGCCTTGAGGTCCGCCATCTTTAAAGGAGCCACGGCGCGGCCTTTCATCTTCACTCCGGCCGCTGCCGCGCAATTGATCGCGTGCTGTCCGTATTCCTGCCAGGTGCATTCGCCTTGGTTTGCCAAATGCACGATCCCGCCTTCTAAACGTTCGGAAAGCAATGGCCGCAGAAGCCGCGCCGCATCGAGCGTAAAAGTTGGCACGGAAATCTTGTCGCCGATCGCCTCAACCTGCTCGTTCTCCAGCGCGCGATTTAAGATTCCATCAATAAAACTGGGCCGATCCGGTCCGAAAACCCACGCAACCCGCACCACAAGATGCCTGCTGGAAATCGCAAGCAACTCCCTTTCTCCAGCCAGCTTGGAAGCGCCATAAACACTGATCGGGCGCGCCTCATCCTCTTCTGTGTAGGGCGCCCGTTTTTCTCCATCAAACACGTAGTCGGTGCTGATATGAATGCAGCGGCTCCCTTTCTCCTCGCAAACCCGCCCGAGCACAGCGACTGCTTTGGAGTTAATCAAGAATGCCTCTTCGGGATGCGTCTCGCAGCGATCCACATTGGTCTGCGCCGCGCAATTGACCAGCACGTCAAACTCCAGCGGTTCCAACGCCGCCCTCACCGCTTCAGCATTCCCAATATCAAGCGAAGCGTGATTAAAACCCGTGACGTCCACCCCGCTCCATTCCCGTGCAAGCGCCGCCCCGAGCCGTCCGCCACTTCCAATGATTACAACACGCAAATTCATCTCCAATTCTCATAGCGAGCCGATGAGAGAGTGACAAGGCGGCGGATGACAAGGTGAGGGGGTGGATGGGTGAGTGGGTGAGAAGAGCCGAAGGCGTTTTTCCTCACCTTGTCATCCGCTTCAACCTTGCCACCTCCCAGAGCATCCGCAGGCTGTCGCGGAGGATGCGCACTTTGCTCTCGGGCGAGTTGAGCCATTCAACTGGGAGATCGGCAATGGGATAGCCCAGGCGCTCGGCCAGGAGGAGCACCTCCACGTCGAATGCGAAGCCGTCCAGCTTCTGCCTGGCAAAGATGGCATGGGCGGCTTCGCGGCGAAACGCTTTGAAACCGCATTGCGTATCGTGCAGGCAAGCCAGGCGCGCCATTTGAAGAAGGCGATTAAAAAGCTTGCCCATCGTCCGGCGCAACCAGGATTGGCGCCGCGTGATCCGGCTCAGAGCATGGGCGCGATTGCCGGCAATCAGCGCCACTTCGGGATGCAATTTAAAATAGTCCAGGAATGGGCCGATCTCTTCCAATGGAACGCTCAAATCTGCATCCATATAAAAGATAAACTTCCCAAGGGCGCGCTGCATGCCCAGCCGCACGGCGTGACCTTTTCCCCGATGCGAACCGCCGTCGAGAATCTCAAAGCCGCGGTGGGTTGCAGCAAAATGCCGGGCCATCTCCAGGGTTGCGTCCGTCCCCTCTTCCACCACGACAATCACTTCGCATTCCGCGGGAAATTCCTGGCGAAGTTGATCGAGGCGGACGAGCGCCGCCGGCAAGCGCTTTTCCTCATTCCAAGCCGGGATGACGATTGAGAGGAAAAGCATTGCGGTGCGGCAAAAAATTGAAAGCGTGTGCGCAATGGTGTTCGCCTTTAGGAAGAGAGAATCCCAGCTCAAAGCCGTGCCTTCAGACTCTTCCATCATTGCCGCGCCGCCTTCCACTCAATGGGAGCGTTGGATTTGGCGTGCCACCGTGGCGCTCGCCCTGGCGTGGCGGGTCATTTGGCTCGATGGCAAGCCGCCGCATTTTGACGAGGGCGTCAACGGCGCGTTTGTCGATGCGATGACCCGGCAAGGCTTTTATCACTACGAGCCGGGCAATTTTCACGGTCCGCTCCACTTTTACCTGCTTTTTGTGGCGCAAACCCTTCTTGGACGCCACATCTGGGCGCTGCGGCTGCCGGTTGCCTTGATCAGCACGGGCTGCGTGGCGATGCTCTATGCGTTCCGCCCCTACTTTGGACGCCGCGCCTGCCAGTGGGCGGCGCTTGCCATGGCGCTTTCTCCCGGGATGGTCTTCTACGGCCGTTACGCGATCCATGAAAGCAGTTTGCTCCTGTTTATAATGCTGGCGGTCTCGGGGCTGCTTGGACTCTGGCACTCGGGCGAACGGCGTTTTTTATGGGCCGCCGCGTTGGGCGCCACCGGCGCGATCCTGACCAAGGAAACTTATATTATTCACATCGCTGCCGCGCTGCTCACCCTGCCCGCGCTGCTTTTGCTCGAATGTTTTTCCAATTCCACCCCGCTTTCTTTCTCCCGGTCTCAATGGACCTGGCCGGATCTGGGGACCATCACGGCGGTCTGCGCTGGACTCATTTTCTTTTTCTACACTGGCGGCTTTCTTGACCCGTTCTTCCGCTCTGACCTCTGGGAAACGTTCAGCCTCTGGTTCGCCACCAGCAATGGCGCCGCGCCGTGGCACGAAAAACCGTGGTTTTATTGGCTCGAACTGCTTTCCCGCTATGAATGGCCCGCGCTTTTGGGGTTGGCGGCCTCGGCTTTTGTCATCGCTCCAGGCCGGCCGCGGCTGATTCGCGCCGTGGCAATTTACGGCCTTGGCGCGCTGGCCGCTTACAGCCTTATTCCCTATAAAACGCCGTGGTGCCTGATCGTGTTGATGTGGCCGTTCCATCTCTTTTTTGGGCTTGCCATCGAACGCGCGGTTTCCGGCTTGGACAAATGGGTGGCTGGCACGGCCGCCGCGGGCCTGCTCGCTTACTCGCTTGG
>JAQGLF010000310.1 GCA_028293025.1 Alphaproteobacteria bacterium | reverse complement strand
CGATGTCGTAGATATGGACGTCGAGCGTGCCGCCGATCGTCGTCACCGGCTGCTCGTCCAGATAGACGCCGACGCTCGGCAGCGAGCCGGAATGGTTGCCGTCGCCGCCCGAAGCGACGCCGCGGATATAGACGTTGGTGACGCCCGGCTGCGTCGTCTGGAAGGAGACGCTCGGCGTCAGCTTGGTGTAATCGTTGAAATTGGAGACGTTCGCTTCCTCGAGCCGCTGCGTGCCGAGCGCCTGGATGCTGAGCGCCACGTTCTGCAGGCTCTCGGTCCGCTTCGTGGCGGTGACGATGATTTCCTGATCGTCGTCCGCGGCGGTGGAGGCGGCAGTCGTGGGCGCGTTGGGCGGCGGCGCCGGCTGCACCGGCTGGCCACCCTGGGCAAGGGCGGCGGTGCCGGTCAGCATCGTCGAGGCGCATAGAAGGATGGCGAAAGGGCGAAGGCCGGTGACAGGCTGCAGCATGGTTTTCCCCTTCAAGCCTCTGCCGCTCAAGGGTGTGCCGCGTCCGGATAAAGGTCAATTCATTTTGGAGACGCAACGGATGCGGCGGCCGGCCTGTTGCCGGATTGTCACTCCGCCGGCGGATCGGGCCAGGCGGCGAGGACCGGCCCCAGCGCCTGTTTCAGCGGCTCCAGCCAGGGTTCGTAGGGGCGCCACTGGCCGATGCCGTCGCGGTTGATCGGCCGCCGGACCTGCTCCGAGCTGGCGGTGCGCACCGCGCGCTTCGTCTCATGGGGCTGGAGGCAGGCCGGATCGAAATCGAGGCCGAGCGCGTCGAGCAGCCGCCTGATCTCCGCCTCAGGTTCGGCGACCAATTGCTCATGGACGACGCGGACCACGCGGCCCGGCAGGACCCGGTCGAAATGCGCCGTCAGTCGTACATAATCGGCATAATATCGCCCCATGTCGGCCAACGAATAGCTGAAGCCCTGGCCGCGGGCATAATGCTGGCGGAAATTGGAGACGCAGCAATCGAGCGGATGGCGGCGGGCGTCGATGATCTTCGCGTTGGGAAGGATCAGGTGGATGAGCCCGACATGAATCCAGTTGTTCGGCATCTTGTCGATGAAAAAAGGCGTGCCCTCGCGCCGCTGGACGCGGGCCCGGTCGAGATACTCCTCGCCCAGCGCCCGCGCCTCGTCCGATGAAAAAGCGGCGAGGCGCTTGGGATAATCGTCGCCGTCGCCGGCGAGGCGGCGGGCAAGCATCGGGATGTCCGGAAGCTCCGTCGTGCCCTCGACAAGGGGATGGCTGGCGAGGATCTGCTCGATGAGGGTCGATCCCGCGCGGGGCATGCCGAGGATGAAGATGGGATCCGGCGCCAGGCAGCCCCAGCCCTGCCTTGCGCGCAGGAAGTCGGGGGTGAACAACGCCATGGTGCGCCGCACCTGGCGGCTGGTCGCTTCCGCATCGTAGCCGATGCCCTCGCGCCGCAGCCGATTCCCTTCCTGATAATGGCGGAAGGCCGCTTCCGCCTCTTTCTGGTCCTCCAACGCTTTGCCGAGGGCGAAATGGAGATGGTAGGCATCGGGCCGGGCGAGGTCCGGCGCGGCCAGGGCCGCTTCCATCGCGGCGACGTCCTCGCCTTCGAGCTTGATCGTCTTCAGATTGGCGAGGCTCCACCAGGCTTCGCCGAGCGTCGGCGCGAGCGCGATCGCGCGGCGATAGGCGCCGACCCCGTCCCCGGTCCGCCCCACCGTCTTCAGCATATGGCCGTAGCTCATCCAGACCTTCGGCTGATCGGGCAGAAGCGACAGCACCTGCTCGTAGATCGAAATCGCCTCCTCGTAGCTGCCTAGCCGGCCGAGCGCCGCCGCTTTCAAATTCTGGTGGCCGGGATGGTCCGCTTCCTCGTCGAGCAGCCGGTCGAGCATCGCGACGGCTTCGGCTGGCCGGTTCTGGCGGTAGAGGGCGGTGGCGAGGTTCGCGCGGGCGGCGGAGAAGCCCGGCGCCAGTTCCAGCGCCCGGCGCAGCAACTTCTCCGCATCGGCATAGCGGCCGAGGCGGCCGGCAAGCTCGGCCATCATCCGGATCGCGGCGACGTCGGTCGGGTGATCGTGGAGATGCGGCCGCAGGATGCGCTCGGCCACGGGCAGATCGTTGTCGAGCAATGCCTCGGCGGCGCGCAGCAAAGCCGGGTTGCGGACCGCCTCGGCCAAAGCGCGGTCGAGGGCGCTTCCCGCCGTCACGGGCCGCCTTCGTCTTCCTCCACGAGCGGCAGACGATATTCGGCGAGCAGGGCTTTTATCTCCGCCTGGTGGCGGTCGAGCACCGCCTCCAGCTCCTCGCGCAGGGCGCCGTCCTCCCGCCGCGTGCCCATCGAGACGTCGAAGATCATCGGCAGCTGCGCCCCATCGAAATGCGGCATGACCGGCGCCAGGTTCAGCTTCACCTTCTGGCGCCCGGCATAATAGCCGGCGACCGGCCCCCAGACGAAGGCGATGTCGACCTCGCCTTCGGCGACCGCCTTGACGATCGCCGCCTGTGGGTCCGGCTGCTCGTAATCGCCGTAGACGGTGTAGCCGCGGACGTTGCCGATGATGCCGCGCCGCATCAGCGCATGGGCCGGCGGCGTGTTGGAGCCGTCGTCGCCGATCATCTGGACGCCGATCTTCAAGCTCTTCAGCCGCGGATCGTCGAACGAGGCGATGTCGAGACGCCGGTCGGCGCGGGTGACCGCGACATAGCTCGACCGGTAATAAGGACGGGTGGTGCCGACCATCTCGACATTGCTGCCGACGCCGGGGATGAGGTCGCAAAGGCCCGCCTTCAGCGTCTCGCGGACATTGCCGCGCCGTTGCGCCCACCAGGTGTAGCTGACCGTCGCGCCGAGATCCCTGGCGATGAGCGCGACCAGCTTGTTCTCGAATCCCTCCCCCGCCTGATTCGAAAAGGGCAAATTGTTCGGATCGGCGCAGATCCTGAGCTCGCGCGCCGGCGCCGCGGACGGCAAAGCGAGAAGAAGCGACAGGACGGCGGCGGCGAGCTTCATGGCGACGATTTGATTCCCCAGGGCTTGCCGCCCAGGCGGACGGTGCCGATCACCCGGTTCGCCTGCACGTCGATCGCGGTGACGTCGCCGCTGAGCCCGTTGGCGGTGTAGAGCCGCTTCTCGTCGGGCGAAAGGGCGACGTTCCAGGCGCGCCAGCCGACCGGATAGGTGCGGACGATCCTCAAGTTGGCGGGATCCACCTCGGCCGCCAGCTTGGCGCGGCCGAGACCGACAAAGGCGCGCCGGCCGTCGCGGGTGAAGACGACTCCGACCGGCTGGACGGCGAAATCGGGCGAGGCGGTGGCGGTGAGCTTCGCCGCCTTGAAATCGATCCGGCCGACGCGGCGGCGGGTCGCGGTGTCGAAGATCGCGATCGTGCCGCGCGCTTCGGACGAGACCCAGAAGCGGCGGCCGTCGGGCGTGAAGACGACGTGGCGGGGGCGGGTGTCGACCATGAAATTGTCGATCGGGGCGCCGCTCACCGCATCGACGACATGGACGGTGGAGCCGCTCTCCGACGCCTGGACGGCGATGCGGCCGTCGGGGCTGATCGCCGTCCCTTCGGGCTCGCCGCCGACCAGCACTCGCGTCACGACCTTGCCGGCGGCGATGTCGACGATGCTCATCATATTGTCGTTTTCGTTGGCCGCGTACAGGCGGCGGCCGTCGGGCGAGATCGCGATCGTCTCCGGATCGGGGCCGCAGGGGAGGGTGCCGACGATCCGGCGCGTCGCGGTGTTGATCACGGCGATGCGGTTGTCGTTGCTCACCGCGACATAGAGGCGCTTGCGGTCGGGCGAGAAAGCGAGGCCGCGGGGCCTCTTGCCGACCGGCAGGCGGGCGATCTCCTTCAGCGTCGCGGCGTCGATGACGTGGACGACATTCGCTTCCTCGTCGGAGACCCAGAGCGTCTCCGCGCGCGAGACGGCGGCGCCCGTCAGCAGCAGCAAGGCGAGGAGGAAGCGGATCATGTCCTCGTATAGAGGAAGGCGGCGATGTCGCGCGCGTCGCGCGGCGTCACGCCGAGATTGGGCATCGCTGTGCCCGGCGAGACCTTCTGCGGATTCTCGATCCACAGCATCAGATTGTCGGGCTTGTTCTCGAGCCGGCCGCCGATGATCGCGCGGGCGCCGACGCCGTCGATCGGCGGTCCCACCATGCCGTTGGCCTGCGGCAGCCCCGTGGCGGTGTGGCAGCCGCCGCAGCCATAGCGGGAGAAAGCGAGCTTGCCGCGCTTCACGTCGCCGCCAGTCATCGCCTCCGCCCGGTGCCGCAGATCCGCCGCTTCGTAGCTCGAATGGGCGAATTGGCCGCCGAGGCCGAGGAGGATCGCGCCGGCGACCAGGGCCCCGGCGATCAGGGGCTTATTCCGCGGGGACGGCATGACCCACCTCGCTGGCCTTCAGCCAGTTATAGAGGAAGAAGAGGGCGGCGGCGGCGTGGAAGGCGCCGCCCGGCACCCACATGACCAAGCCGGCGAGTTGCTGGTCCTCGGCCGGGCTGAGGCCCCATGGGGTCATCCCCATCGCCGCATAGCCTCGATACCAGGGGCTGGTGGAGACGGCCATCAGCACGCCGAGCGCGCCGCCGACCAGAGAGGTCAGGAACAGGCAGAGCGCGGCCAGGCCGTAGCCGTTCCGCCCCGCCCGGCCGTGCGCCATCGCCCACCAGAAGAGCAAAGCGGTGAGGAGGAAGGAGAGGTGCTGGGCGATATGCCAGCCCTCGCTCGCCAGCGCCCGGTCGAACAGAGGCGGCATGTGCCAGGCCCAGAGCGCAAGCGCCTGGAGGCCGGTCGCCGCGAGCGGGGCGCTGGCAAGGGACCAGGCGCCGCGGCCGCCGCGCGCGATACTCGCGAAGGCTGTGCGGAGCGAGGCGGGAAAGGCCCAGAGCAGCACCGGGCCTGGCCGGGCGAGGACGAGCAGCAAAGCGGCGGGGAGCATGATCAGCTCGTGCTCGATCATGTGGAAGGTGAACGAGCGCTCCCCGGCGGTGTGAAGCGGCGAGGCGGTGGCGCCGGCGAGCATTGCCCAGCCCGCGGCGAAGAGCAGCGCCCCGCGCTTCAGCGAGGCCCGGCCAAGGTCGGACCGCCGCCACAGCCGCGCGAAGCCGATCGCGTAGAGCAACGCGAAGAGCAGCAGGGGCAAGGCGATCGACGTTTCGGGGCGCCATGCTTCCTGCTCCCCACCATGCGCGAAGGCCGGGGCGGGCACCAGCAGCAGCAGGAGGAATGCCGCCCGCCTCATGCAAAGCATCTCGGAATGATGAGCGCCGCCACGCTCTGATAGACGATGGCGATGGCGAGCAGCCCGGCAACCAGCATGCCGAGGAGCGCGATGAACGACTTGCCCGTCTCCTCGCTGGTGCCGCGGTCCCAGACCCGATGCGAATAGAGGCCGCCGACGCCGATCAAGGCCAGAGCGAGCAGCCCGATGACGATGACGGGCAGCGCGCCGCTCGCATGGCAATGGGCGAAGCTGAGGTCGGATCCGGCCTGCTGCGAGACGAACCAGGCGGTGGCGCCCGCCGCAAGCGCGGCCCAGGCGAACAGATGCTCCTTCCGGTCGCGAGTCACGACACCCACCTCGGCAGCCAGTAGATGAGGACGTAGATCGGCAGCCAGCACAGCCAGACGAAGCGCCAGTACATCGCATTCTCCGCCGCGTCGACGAAGCGCCGGCTCTCGACCGAATGTTTGGTGAACAGCAGCCCCGCGAGCACCAGCGAGTCGGCGAAGTCGGTGAGGAAATTGGTGACGTGGAGGAAGAGCAGGGTCCAGATCACCGAGCCATAGGCATTGTCCTTCCATGACACGTTGAGCGAGGCGAATTCGAAGGCGCGGGGGATCACCATCACGGCGCACATCGCGCAGACGATCAGCAGATATTTCCGCAGGGCCCGCAAATCCTTCCTTTCCGCCGCCCGTTTGGCGAGCGTGTTGGGGATTTCGCTCAGCAGCAGCAGGACGGTGAAGATGGTGCCGGCGATCGGATTGGGCGGCGAGAAAGGCGCGGGCGGCCAGGTCTGCTCGCCGCCCATCAGGTAGAAATAGGTGCCGATGGCGAGGGCGAAGGTCGTGCCCTCGATCAGGAAGAAGGCGACGATGCCCCACCAGGTCAGGCTCCGGTGCCCGAAAGCGCTGGTCGGAAGCTCGGCGAGGTCGCCGGCGAAGCGGACGGGGAGGGTCATTCGATCACCGGCTCCGGACCTGGCGGCGATTTCGGCCAGAACCAGCCGATCAACGCCGCCGCCACCGGGAAGGCGCCGATCACCACCGCCCAAGGCGTGAAGATCGAGGAGATGAACAGGCAGGTGGTCGCCATCGCCGCCCAGAGCGGCCAGGCCGACGGCATGGCCGAGGGGTCGCGCACGTCGGGTATCGCCTCCATCACGCTGGTCAGCAGCAGCTCGCGGTCGTCGACGCGAAGCCCGGTCATCACCGGCAAATGGTTGCGATTGTCCCAGAGCGGCGTGCGGCTCGAGACGACCGGGATATGCGGGAAATTATATTGCGGCGGCGGCGAGGAGGTCGCCCATTCGAGGCCCGGCGCGTCCCAGGGATTGGCGCCGGCGACGGCGCCGCGCGCCAGCGAGAAGATGGCGTTGACGATGAACACCAGAAACGCCGCCGCGACGACGAACGAGCCGATCGTCGCCAGCAGGTTGAGCTCGTCCCAGCCCATGTTGGTCGGATAGGTGTAGACGCGCCGCGGCATGCCCATCAGCCCGAGGAAGTGCATCGGGAAGAAGGCGACCTGGAAGCCGATGAAGATCATCCAGAAGGCGATCTTGCCGAGCCTGTCGTCCATCATCCGGCCGGTGAATTTCGGGAACCAGTAGGTGAAGGCGCCGAGCAGGGGAAAGACGGCGCCGCCGACCAGCACGTAATGGAAATGGGCGACGACGAAATAGGTGTCGTGGACCTGGAGGTCGATCGGCACGCTCGCCTGCATGACGCCCGAAAGGCCGCCGATGACGAAAGTGACGATGAAGGCGACGACGTAGAGCAGCGGCACGCGGAAGCGTGGCCGCCCGTCCCACATCGTCGCGATCCAGCAGAAGATCTGGATGGCGGCGGGGATCGACACCGCCAGGGTCGCGGCGGTGTAGAAGGAATAGCCGAGCCGCGGCAGGCCGGTCGCGAACATGTGGTGGACCCAGACGCCGAAGGCGAGGAGGCCGGTCGTCACCAGCGACAGCACCATCGCCGGATAGGCGAAGACCGGGCGGCGGCTGAACGCCTCGGTGATGTGGCTGACGAAGCCGGTCGCCGGCAGGAAGATGATATAGACTTCGGGATGGCCGAAGAACCAGAAGAGGTGTTGCCAGAGCAAGGGATCGCCATGCTCCGCGGCGTTGTAGAAATGGGTGCCGATGAGCCGGTCGGCGATCAGCAGGCTCGAGGCGAGCGCCACCGACGGCATCGAGAAGATCACCATGAAGGCGGTGACCAGGGCCCCCCAGACGAAGAGCGGCATCCGCGCCAGGGTCATGCCCGGCGCCCGCTGCTTGAGAATGGTGGCGACGAGCTCGACCGCGACCGCGAGCGCCGCGACCTCGGTAAAGGTGATCATCTGCGCCCAGATATCGACCCGCTTGCCCGGCGAGAATTGCGGCCCCGAGAGCGGCGTATAGGAGAACCAGCCGGCGTCGGGCCCGATATTGAGCACGAAGGCGACCCAGATCATCACCCCGCCGGCGAGATACATCCAGTAGCTGAAAGCATTGAGGCGCGGGAAGGAGATGTTGCGCGTGCCGATCATCAGCGGCACCAGATAGATCGCCATCGCCTCCATGATCGGCACCGCGAAGAGGAACATCATCGTCGTGCCGTGCATGGTGAAGAGCTGGTTGTACCGGTCCGGCGTCATCATCGAATTTTCGGGAGTCGCGAGCTGCAGCCGCATCCAGAGCGCGCTGAGGCCCGCCAGCACCAGGAAGACCATGCCGGTGACGATGTAGCGTATGCCGATCCTCTTATGGTCGGTCGTGGTGATCCAGCCCCACAGGCCCGGCGCGTCGCCCCAGGTCCGGGCCAGCCGCGCGTCGAGCGCCGGCCCCTGGAGCTGCTCGCCGTCGCGCGGCAGGTCCTTGCCCGACAGCACGGTCATTTCAGCGTTTCCAGATAGGCGGCGACGGCGTGGAGCTCGTCGGCGTTGAGGCCGACAGTGGGCATGTTGTTGCCGGGCTTCGCGCCCTGCGGGTCGGCGATCCAGGCGTAGAGGCCAGCGCGGTTCATCGGCAGGGTGCCGGCGGCGATCGTCCGGCGGCCGGCGACATGGGTGAGGTCCGGCGCCACCGTGCCGTTCGCATTGGTGCCCGCGATATTGTGGCAGGTGCTGCACTCGCGGCTGGTGACATAGGCGTAGCCGGCCTGGGCGAGCGGGGTCGCCGGCGCCGGCGCCGGCTGCCTCTGCGCAGCCTCCCAGCGCTGGAAGTCGGCCGGCGACTCGACGATCACGTCGAGCGCCATATGGGCGTGCTGCAGGCCGCAATATTCGGCGCATTGCGCGCGATAATGGCCGATCCGCCGCGGCATCAGCACGATGTCGTTGATCCGGCCGGGGATGAGGTCCTGCTTGCCGGCGAGGTTGGGCACCCAGAAGCTGTGGATGACGTCGTTGCTCTTCAGGCTGATCATCGCCGGCACGCCCGCCGGCAGGTGGATCTCGTTCGCGGTGCGGATGTTCTGCGACGGATCGTCATAATGGTAGCGGACGTCCCACCACCATTGGTTGGCGACAAGATCGATGCCGACCATTGGCTTGTTCTCAGGATTGACCGAAGCGAGGCCGCGGTCCGTGAAATAGCTGGCGAGCGCGAGTAGCGAGAGCGACCCGATCACCGCGCCCGTCCAGAGGAAGAAGGCGGTGCGCAGCGAGCGCTCGCGGGTGACGCCGCCCTCGTCGGGCAGCCCGTCCTGATTGCTGCCGCCGCGACGCCAGTAGGCCGCGATCAGGAAGGCGATGACGGCAACGTAGAAGATCGCGGTGACGATGCCGAAGAGGACGAACAGGCTCCAGATCAGCCCCGATTCGCGGCCCGCATCGTCGCTGACCGACTGGATGCCCGCGCAGCCCGACACGAGCACGAACAGCGGGATCGGAAGGAGCAGCCGCCGCCTCATTTGCCGGGTCCGTGGCCGGGCGCCGGCGGCTCGTTCATGATGGCGTTGCGCTCCTTCAGCGTCGCCGGCTCGGTGATGCTCATCTCGTCGGACCGGGAATAGAGGACGTCCTGGCGCGGCTGGGCGGAGAGCGAGCGGACGTAGGAAGCGAGCTGCCAGGCCTGCTGCTCGGTCAGCCGGCCCTTGAACGGCGGCATGCCGTTCGGGCGGCCGTTGAGGATCGTGTAGACGATGTCCTCCATGCGGCCGCCGTAACGCCATTTGTCGTCCATCAGCGGCGGCCCCATGCCGCCGCCGCCATGGGCGTGGCAGCCGACGCAATTCATCCACATGAACAACCTCTGCCCCTGCGACATCTGGAAGGCGTTGTTCTCGTAATCGCTCGCGCGCGGATCGCCGGAGGGGACGAAGGCCATCGTTTCGGGCTTGGGCTCGTGGGTCATGCCGCGCTTCTCGCGGTCGCAGCCGGCGAGGAGAATGAAAGCCAGCAAGATCAGGCTAGCGCGGCAGGGCGAAGACATAGAGCCTCCCTCCCGCCTGGGTGCGCTTCGGCAAATCGCGCACCGCATTGACGAAGCCGAGCGCCGCGCTGGGGTCGCCGGGATCGAGCGGGCCCGAGACGATCGCGCCGGCCCAGCCGCCGACGCCGGACACCAGGGCGACATATTGCCGTCCGTCCGGCCCACGATAGGTGATCGGCTGGCCGATGATCCCGGAATCGAGCTTCGCCCGCCAGAGGAGCTTGCCGGTGAGCGCGTCGATCGCCTTGAACCAGCCGTCCATCGTCCCGTAGAAGACAACGTCGCCGCCGGTCGCCAGCGCCGGGCTCCACAAAGGCAGGTCTTCGCGGATCTTCCAGGCCGCCTTGCGCCGCACCGGGTCCCAAGCGGTGAGAAAGCCGCGATTGCCGCCCGGGCCGGCATACATCTTCGCATCGGCGCCGAGATAGGGCGTGCCGGAAATGTAGTTCGCCTCCATCACCCCCTCGTCCATGCAGAGATTCTCGTGGGGGAGGTAGATGAGGCCGGTGCGCGGGCTGAAGGCGCCCGGATTCCAGTCCTTGGCGCCCGAGGCGGTCGGGCCGATGTTGCGGACGACGCGGCCTTCCTGCGGCGCCTTGCTCGGCACCGGGATCAGCCGGCCCGTCCTGAGGTCGACGCCCGAGGCGCTGTTGATGTAGCCGTAGGGATCGGCCGAATAGACCTGGCCGCTCTTGCGGTCGATCACGTACAGGTAGCCGTTGCGCGCCGGCCGCACGAGCACCTGCCGCATCTGCCCCCGCACCGGCATGTCGAGCAGGATCTGCTCGTTGATGTCGTCATGGTCGTAAAGGTCGTGCGGGGTCGATTGGTAGAACCAGCGCGCCCGGCCGGTGGCGATGTCGCGGGCGAAGACGCCGGTCGTCCATTTATTGTCGCCGGGGCGCTGCTCGGGATTCCAGGGCCCCGGATTGCCGGTGCCGTAGAAGATCATCTTGAGCTGCGGATCGTAGCTGACCCAGCCCCAGGCGGTGCCGCCGCCGATCTTCCACGCATCGGCCGGCCAGCTGTGGACGCCGAGATCCTTGCCGCGGTCGGCGGCGTAATAGGGGTGGAAATCGGGGCCGATCAGCACGTCCTTGTCGGGACCGGTATGGAAGGCCTTCCACGCCACCTTGCCGGAGGCGGCGTCGAGCGCCATCAGCCAGCCCCGCACGCCGAACTCGCCGCCTGAATCGCCGACGATCACCTTCCCTTCGGCGACGAGCGGCGACATGGTGATCGTCTCGCCCTTCATGATGTTGCCGACCTGCGTCCGCCACACCGCCTTGCCGGACGCGGCGTCGAGCGCGATCACCTGGCCGTCCAGCGTGTTGAAGAAGAGCCGGCCATTCGCATAGACGGCGCCGCGGTTGACGACGTCGCAGCAGGCGACGCCCTGCGACATCGGCCGCGGGTTCGGCCGGAACACCCATTTGACCGCCGGCCGCGGCTTGGCGGCGAGATCGATGGCGATGATGTTGTTGGGGAAAGGCATCGTCAGATACATCGTCGATCCGACGACCAGCGGCGGCGCCTCCTGGCCCTTGCGGCTGCCGGTGTCCCAGCTGAGCGTCAGCTTCAGCCGCGCGACGTTCTGGCGGTTGATCTGGTCGAGGCCGCTATAGCGGGTGCTCGCATAATCCTTGGACGGCATCGTCCACTGGCCGTCTTCGGGCGCGGTGGCGGCGGGGGCAGGGCGCGCACCATTGGCCGCGGCGTGGATCTGCGAGGCCGGGAGAGGGAGGAGGATGCAAGCGGCGGCGGCGAGAAAGGTCGCCCTCGAACGGACGGACGGCCGCGAACGCATTCACTCGCTCTCCCTGTTCTCCTTGTCCGTTACGCCAGCTTCACGACTTGGGGCAACCCGCTGAAAAGGCAGGAATCGTGAAAAGACTGTAACCTGGATCAGTGCCGTCCCGGGACAGTGGGCGGCGTGGCGGCGGCGCCGGCTTGAAGCCTTGGTAAAGCGCGTCTTAACCGTGGCGCATGAACCGACTCGCGCCGCTGATCCTTCGCGCTCCCGCCCGCTCCGGCCCCGCCCGCTTCGCGGCGATCGACGCTTTCGCCGGATTCGCATCGGCGTCGAACGAAGACGTCCGCTTCTTCCTCACCGCCTTCGTCGGCGGCTTCATCTTCTTCGGGACCTTGCTGGCTTGAACCTGCCTGGGCGTTACGCGTTAGACGGGA
>JAQGLF010000306.1 GCA_028293025.1 Alphaproteobacteria bacterium | reverse complement strand
AGCCGAGATAGGAATTCAGGAAGATGTTGGGCTGGTGCATGTGGCAGTTCATGCATTGCGAGGTCGGGATGGCGCGGGTGAAGGCGTGCGCGACCGGATGGCCGCTTTCGCCGTGGCGGATGGTGGGATCGACCGTCGCCGTCTGACCGTCGCGGCCGAACTGCGCGTAGGTGAGGCTGTGCTTGGGGTCGCGGTCGTTGGCATAGACGACGTGGCAGCCCGCGCAGCCCGAATGGCGATAGTCGCCCGGCTGGTCGTTGGTGCCCATGAACCACATGAACGGGTCGTTGAGCCGGGTCTTGTGGAGGTTGAGGATCGGGATGGCGACGCGCAGGCCGGTGCCGGCGCCGCGGTTCGACTGGCGGATTTCGGGGCGGCCGCTCTCCTCCAGCCGCTGGATCTCGCCGGACGGGGAGGGGAGGCCGATCTCCGGGAATTGGGTGCCGATGGTGCGGCCGCCCTGCTCGAAGACGCGGAAGATGTCGCCCGGCGGCACCACCTGCCAGGTCGGCAGCGGGTAGAGCTCGGCGAGCGCGCCGCGCGCCCGCTGCCGATCGGTCAGCCTGCCGTCGGCGGCGGTGAAGGGCGAGACCAGCTTCGCCGGCTGGCCGGTCCGCGTATAGGCCTCGCCGAGCATCGTCGTCTTGAACGGGAGAATGCCGTTATTGTAGGCGGCCGCGCCCCAGAACATGGCGCCGGTGGTCATCAGCGACCGCTCCGCCGCCTCGATCGCCTCGATATGGCAGGCGCCGCAGCTCTCCCGCACGATGCGGTAGTCGGACGGATTGACGAAGCGGATATAGTCCGGGCTCTCGCTGTTCAGCAAAGCGTAGCTGCGCTGCGGGTTGGCGCTGGAAGGCCAGTTCCACGCTTTGGGGTAGACCGGCAGCACATGCGCCTTGTCGCGGGCGGCGACGTAGCGCGGATCGCCGGGAGGCAGCGCCGGATCGCCGCGGATCGCGGCATTGCCGCCATGGCAGTCGGTGCAGCCGAGCACCACCGCCTGGGTCTTGTGCATCGTCTTCTGGTCGCTGTCGGTGTGGCAGGAGACGCAGCCGGCGCTCTTCGCCTCCGCCGCCTCGGGCGCCTGGGTCTGCGGCGCCGGCGCGGCGCGGACGAGGCTGTAGTCGCGCGTGATGGGTTTCTCGCCTTCGGAGGCGAAGAGGGGGGCTGTCACGAGCAGGCCGATCAAGACGAGGAGCAACCCACCCCATTGTTTACCGGCGAAGGCCGGTATCCAGCCTCTCTTCCCTTCTGGGCCCCGGCCTTCGCGGGGGAACAAGGAGAGGGTCGGACCGCGCATCAGTAGGTGAACACTGCGTTGAGCAGGACCGAGAAATAGCGCTTGTGGCGGTCCGAATTGGCGAACAGGTCGCGGAAGCCGCTGCCCGGTTGAAGCAAGGCGGCCGAGGCGCGGAAGACGATGTTCTGGGTGAATTTCGGCCGCCAGATCGTCGCCACCGAGGCGTCCCAACCGATGTCGCGGGGGATGCTCCCCTCATTGCGAAGCACCTGTAGCACCGCCGTGGTCGCGAACCAGAGATGGTTGAGATTGGTGCTGAGCCTGAGCTGGGGCAGGATGTCGAAATCGGCGCCGATTCCGGCGAGGATGGTGCCCGGATTGTTGAAGTTGGACTGGCCCTGCTCCTTCGAGGAGCGGAGCGAGTTCAGGATGCCGTTGCGACCGTTGATCGCCACCGCCCGGCCGCCGCCGGCGAAGGGGATGGACTGGCGGATCCAGTAGGACGTGTCGGCGCCAGCGAAGATCGGATTCTCGAAGATGGCGTCGAAGCCGGTCTCGCGATTGTCGAAAGGATGGTTGTCGCCGCTCGCATAGAGGAAGGAGCCGCGGATCCGGATCCAGTTGACGTCGTAGCTCGGCTCGGCGGCGGCGAAAAAGCTTCTGATGCTGGCCTTGCGGCCGGTGAAGATGCTGTTCCGGTCCCAGCCGAAGGCGCCGTAGGCGGAGGCGGAGAGGTTGATCCGGCCGATATGGCCGTCCGCATTGTAGCCGAGATAGACGACGTCGTAATCGCGGCCGCGCAGATTGCCGATCAAGGCCGGCCGCACCGGAAAGCCGTTCTTGTCGACCTCGATATGCCCGGCCTCGCGATTGGCGTTCCAGGTCAGGCTGGCCTGGCTGGTGAGGCCGACGAAGGGGAAGTCCTGGCGGTAGAGATTGGCATGCAGCACCCAGTCGCGCCGGGGCGTCTGGGTGATATCGTTGAGGCCACTATTGGTGTCCTTTTCCAGCCGCCAGATCGCCATCAGATTGTACTGGAAACGGTTGCCGTCGCGATTGCCGAACAGGCGCAGGCCGAGCTGCTGATCGTTGAACAGGAAGCCGCGGAAATCGAACTGGAAGGGCTGGATGCCGGCGCGGATCGAATCGAAATCGTAGCGGGCGGAGACGTCGCGCAGATGATAATCGACGAAGGCTTCCTGGACGCCGACGAAATGGTCGAAGCGGTGCGACGGATCGGACGGCCTCACCGACAGGATCCGCCGCTCCGACACGTCCACATAATTGAAGTTGAAGGCGAGCGTCAGCCGATACTCGATATGCGGCGGCATGAACGAGGTCGAGCCCTTGATCAGGGAGATGCCGGTGATGAAGGTCTGCGAGAGGACGAGGCTGTCGTTACGGCCGAACGTGTCGATGCTGCCGGGCCGCTCGGTGGTCTGGACGCCGACGGGGATGGGGAAGGTGCGCGGCTCGATCACCGTGTCGGAGACCGCGCTGACATTGACGAACCAGTCATGGCCTTCGAGCCCGAGAAAGGCGGGCGTGCGGCATTTCGGAAGGTTCGCCGCGGCCCGCCGCGCCTGCTCCTCCGCCGTGGGCAGGCAGATCGGCCGGTCGCCCTTATAGGTATTCTGGTGATAGGGAT
>JAQGLF010000256.1 GCA_028293025.1 Alphaproteobacteria bacterium | reverse complement strand
AGGACGGCGACATGGTCGGCGGCGACGTGCCCGGCTGGCTGACCTCCTTGTTTCGCCGCGCCGGCGCGACCGCCTTGACCGACCGGCGCGGCGAATGCGTCTATGCCGGCTGCCCGCATTACCGCCGCTGCTTCATCGAGCGCGCCGCCCGCGCCAGCGACGACGCCGACCTAGTCATCGCCAACCACGCCTTGGTGATGGTCAACGCCGCGCGCGGCCGGGACGGCGGCAATCCGCCGACCCGGATCGTGTTCGACGAGGGCCATCATCTGTTCGACGCCGCCGATTCGACCTTCGCGGCGGCGCTGACCGGGCAGGAGGCGATCGAGCTTCGCCGCTGGATCATGGGCCCGGAAAGCCGCGGCCGCGGCCGCCGCCGGGGCCTCGCCGCGCGGCTGATGGACGTCGCCTCCTATGACGAGGCGGGCGCCGCCGCGGTCGAGCAGGCGGTGCAGGCGGCGGGCCTGCTGCCGGGCGACGGCTGGCTGGCGCGGATCGCCGAGGGCCAGGCCTTCGGACCGGTCGAGGCTTTGCTCGCCGCCGTCCGCGCCACCGTCTACGCCCGCGCCACCGCGCAGGATGCCGGCTACGGCATCGAGACCGAAATGGCGGAGCTCGACGGCGCGATCGTCGAGGCGGCGGCGCCCGCCGCCCGGGCGCTGGAGCTGCTGATGCGGCCGCTGATGGCGCTGGCCCGGCGGCTGGAAGCGGTGATGGAGGATGCGCCCGACTGGCTCGACGCGCAGGCCCGGGCACGGATCGAGGGCGCGATCGGCGGCCTCTCCTGGCGCAGCCAGATCCTTGCCGCCTGGATCGCTTTGGTCTCCCGCATCGGCGGCCGCGGCGACGTCGATTTCGTCGACTGGCTGGCGGTCGAGCGGGTCGACGGGCGCGAATATGATATCGGCCTGCGCCGTCACTGGCTCGACCCGACCCGGCCGCTCGCCGAGGCGGTGCTGAAGCCGGCGCACAGCGTCCTCGTCACCTCCGCCACCCTGCGCGGCGGCGCCGGCGACTGGGCGGCGGCGGAAGCGCGGACCGGCGCCTGCCATGTCGGCGCCGTCCAGCGCTTCGAGGCGGCGAGCCCGTTCGATTATGCCGCGCGCAGCGAGGTGCTGATCGTCACCGACCTGAAGCGGGGCGATCTCGCCGGCCTCGCCGGCGCCTATGCGCGGCTGATCGAGGCGGCCGAGGGCGGCACGCTCGGCCTGTTCACCGCCATCCAGCGGCTGAAGGCGGTCCATGCCCGGATCGCCGACCGGCTCGCCCGTCTCGGCCTTCCCCTCTTCGCCCAGCATGTCGACCCGATGGACACCGGGACCTTGATCGACATCTTCCGCGACGATCCACGCGCGTCCCTGCTCGGCACCGATGCGCTCAGGGACGGCGTCGACGTGCCCGGCGAATCGCTCCGCCTCGTCGTCATGGAGGGCATACCCTGGCCGCGGCCGACCGTGCTCCACGCGGCGCGGCGGGCGGTGGGCGGCGGCACCGCCTATGACGACCGGGTGGTCCGTGCCCGGCTCGCCCAGGCGTTCGGCCGGCTGATCCGCCGCGAGGGCGATCACGGCATCTTCGTCCTGCTCTCGGCGGCGACGCCGTCGCGGCTGCTCGACGCCTTCCCGCCGGGCGTCGCGGTGCGGCGCCTACCGCTCGATCAGGCGATCGAGCGGGTGCGGCTTTCCTCCGCCGCCCGTTTCGGGCATCAGGCGAGCCCCGCTGATCTCGCCCACGAGGCGGAATGAAGATCCTGACTTTGCTGCGCCACGCCAAGTCCGGCTGGGACGACCCGGTCAGGCGCGACTTCGACCGGCCGCTCAATCCCCGCGGCCGCCGCGCCGCCCGGGTCGTGGGCCGCGAGATGCGCAGCCTCGGCCTCGCCTTCGACGAGATCCTCGCCTCGCCGGCGCGACGCGTGGTCGAGACGATCGAGGAGGTCGCTTCGGCCTTCGGCCCGATCGCGCCGGATTACGACAGGCGCATCTATCTCGCATCGGCCACGGCCCTGACCGAGCTCGTGCGCCAGACGGGGGACCAGGTCGAACGCCTGCTGCTCGTCGGCCACAATCCGGGCCTCGAGGAGCTGGCCCTGTTCCTCTCGGGCGCCGACGGCCCGCTGCGGAGCGAGGTGGAGGTCAAATATCCGACCGGCACCCTCGCCGAGATCGCGCTGCCGGTGGCGCATTGGTCGGAGGTGGCCGAGGGCCGGGGAAAGATCGCCCGCTTCATCCGCCCGCGCGACCTCGATCCGGAGCTGGGACCGGAAGAGGGTTAGTCTTGATCGTCACCCCGGACATTGATCCGGGGTCCACCTTCTTGGAGCGGCTGGAAAGAGAAGATGGATGCCGGATCGAGTCCGGCATGACGGATGGACGTAGTGCCGGCGGTGCGATCCTAAGCCGCGCTTTCCTCCAGCGCCTGCGCGAGCGTCCTGCGGATCGCCCGCAGCGCTTCCAGCGGGAAGGCGGCCTGTCCGTCGGCGGGCGTCGGGCCCGCCGCGGCCACCGCGGCTTCGCCGGAACCGCCATCGTCGGCGCCGCCGCTGGCCAGCAATTGCTGGACGCCGCGGATCGTGTAGCCGTCGCGGTTGAGCAGCCGGTGGATGCGATGGGCGAGCTGGACGTCGGCCGGGCGGTAATAGCGGCGGTTGCCGGCGCGCTGCAGCGGCTTCAGCTGCGGGAAGCGCGTCTCCCAATAACGCAGGATGTGCTGCGGCACGCCGAGGTCTGCGGCAAGCTCGCCGATGGTGCGGAAGGCCTGGTCGCTCTTGGCGGAAGGCTCGGCCAAGGGCCTCAGCCCTTCCTGGCGATCCGCTCGCGCATGATCTGGCTGGCGCGGAAGGTGAGGACGCGCCGCGGCGCGATCGGGACTTCGACGCCCGTCTTCGGGTTCCGCCCGACCCGCTCGCCCTTGTCGCGCAGGATGAAGCTTCCGAAGCCGGAAATCTTCACGTTCTGCCCTTCGGACAGAGCATGGCACATATGATGGAGGATGCGCTCGACCAGGCCGGCCGATTCGGCCCGCGACAAACCGATTTCCCGATGGACGACGTCGGCGAGATCCGCCCGTGTCAAAGTCCCGGCGTCGGTGCGCCTGATCGTTCCCGCGTCGGCCATTTTCTACTTCCCTCCCCCCGAGGTGAGGGAAAACAATAGTCTAGCTTTGATGCGGGTGCAAATCCGCATTGCGCCGTACCGGTCTCAGTAACGGACGACGGCCGCCCCCCATGTGAATCCGCCGCCCATCGCTTCGAGGACGAGCAGATTCCCCCGCTTGATGCGCCCGTCCCTGACCGCGACGTCGAGTGCGAGCGGCACGGATGCTGCGGAGGTGTTGGCATGCTGGTCGACCGTCACGATCACCCGATTCGGGTCCAGGCCCAGCTTTTTCGCGGTGGCGTCGAGGATCCGCTTGTTCGCCTGGTGCGGCACCACCCAGTCGATCTCCCCGGCGCGGTGGCCGGTCACGGCGAGGACCTCGGTCAGCACCGCCGCGAGATTGACGACGGCGTGGCGGAACACCTCCTTGCCCTTCATCCGGAGCTTGCCGACCGTGCCGGTAGTCGAGGCGCCGCCGTCGACATAAAGGAGATCGTTGTGGCGGCCGTCGGCGTGGAGGCGGGTGGCGAGCACGCCTTTCTCCTCCTCCGTCTCCTGCGCCTCGAGGAGGATGGCGCCGGCGCCGTCGCCGAACAGGACGCAGGTCGCCCGGTCGTCCCAGTCGAGGATGCGGCTGAACGTCTCCGATCCGATGACCAGGGCATAATCGGCCATGCCGCCCTTGAGCATATTGTCGGCGACCGACAGCGCGTAGAGGAAGCCCGTGCAGACGGCGGCGACGTCGAAGGCGATGCAGTCGTCGATGCCCAAAGCGGTCTGGACGCGGGTGGCGGAGGCGGGAAAAGTCTGGTCGGGCGTCGCGGTCGCCAGCACGATGAGGCCGACCTTGTCCGGCGCCACGCCCGCGGCGTCGAGCGCCTTCCTCGCGGCCTCGGTGGCGAGGGTGGCGGTGGTCTCGCCGTCGGCAGCGATGTGGCGCGCCTCGATGCCGGTGCGCTCGACGATCCATTCGTGGGTCGTGTCGATCCGCTCGGCAAGCTCGGCATTGGTGACTCGGCGGGGCGGCAGGGCCGAGCCCGTGCCGAGGATGACGGAGCGGCGGCTCATTTGGCGGCGACCGCGGCCCGGTGCGCCGAGATGTTGTCGAGATCCTCGATGATCTTGCGGGTCAGATCCTCGCGCACCATCCGCGCGGCGACGCGGATGGCGTTGGCGACGCCCCTCTCGGTGGCGCTGCCATGGCTCTTCACGACCAGGCCGTTGAGGCCGAGGAAGACCGCGCCGTTATGGCTGTTGGGATCGAGATGGTGGCGCAGCAGCTCGGTCGCCGGACGCGAGATCAGGAAGCCGATCTTCGAACGGATCGAGCTCGAGAAAGCGCGGCGGAGCAGGTCGGTGACGAAGCGCGCCGTGCCCTCCACCGATTTCAGCGCGATATTGCCCGAAAAGCCGTCGGTGACGACGACGTCGACGTCGCCGCGCGAGATCTTGTCGCTCTCGATGAAGCCATCGAAGCTCATGCCGAGATAATCCGCTTCGCGCAGGACCGCCGCCGCATCCTTCAGCTCGTCCGTGCCCTTCATTTCCTCGGTGCCGATGTTGAGCAGCTGCACCCGCGGCCGCGGCAGATCGAGCACGACCCGGGCATAAGCCGCGCCCATCACCGCGAACTGAACGAGATTCTGCGCGTCGCATTCGGTATTGGCGCCGAGATCGAGCATGACGAGGTCGTTCTCGCCGAGCGTCGGCAGCAATGCGGCGAGGGCGGGCCGGTCGATGCCGGGCATGGTGCGGAGCGCGAGCTTCGACATCGCCATCAGCGCGCCGGTATTGCCGCCCGAGACCATCGCCTGGGCCTCGCCCGCCTTCACCGCGGCGATGGCCTTGCCCATCGAGGTCGTCCTGGCGCGGCGGATCGCCTGGCGCGGCCGGTCTTCGGCCGAGATCACGTCCTCGCAATGGACGATCTCGGAAATGCCGGTCAGCGCATCATGCGTGTCGAGCTCGGCGCGGATCGCCGCTTCGTCGCCGAAGAGAAGGAAGGAGAGGTCGCTGCGCCGCTTGAAGGCGAGCGCGGCACCGGCGAGCATGACCTCAGGCCCGACATCGCCACCCATCGCGTCGATTGCGATCCGTGGCGCGCTGCCCACCTTTGCCGTCTCCCGAAGCCCCTGGAAGGCCGCTCTTACGCCTCGATCGGGCGGATTTCACGTCCATTATAATGGCCGCAGGCGGCGCACAGATTATGCGGCAGGCGAAGCTCCCCGCAATTCGGGCATTCCTGATAATTGACCGGCTTCAGCGCATCATGGCTGCGGCGCATGTTGCGCTTCGAGGGCGAGGTTTTTCTTTTGGGGACGGCCATCCTGGCACCTGTTCAACTGGGGTTCGTGATGTGGCGGGCGCGGTGCCTATGATCAACGGCCGGATCGGCCGCGGGCCATGGCGGCCGTGTGCCCGCTCTTTTCGAGCCGGGCCGCTATAGCGATTTCGTCCACTGTTGCAAGCGCAGGCGGCCGCCGTAGAACGAGGGTCCACGCGGGAGGAGCGAGACCATGATTCTGCCGATGACCCTGACCATGGCGGCCGCCTCGACCCTGCTCAACATCTGGCTCGGCGGGAGGGTCAGCCGGATGCGGGTCGTGCACCGGGTGTCGATCGGCGACGGCGGGGCCGAGCCTCTGGTCGCGCGGATGCGGGCGCAGGCCAATTTCGTGGAATGGGCGCCCTTCTTCCTCATCCTGCTCGCCTTGATCGAGATCGCGCGGGGCCAGCCGCTGTGGCTGTGGGTGCTGGCTTCGCTTTTCATCCTTGCCCGCATCCTCCACGCGCTCGGCATGGACCGGCCGCCCGGCAACAAGCTGCGCGCGATCGGCATGATGGCGACCGCCCTCATCATGCTCGTCTTCGCCGGGTACGCAATCGTCCTCGTCTACCAGGACCGGCTGGAGCGGATGCGGCCGACGACGCACGAGACCTTCGCCGCTGCCTCAGCTCAGGCGCGCGCCAGCACCTGATCGGCGACGAACGGGTTCGACCGGCGCTCGGCGCCGAAGGTGCTGACCGGCCCGTGGCCGGGGACGAAGCTGGTATCGGCGCCGAGCGGCCACAGCCGGCCGGTGATCGCGTCGATCAGATCCTGGTGGTTGCCCATCGGGAAATCGGTGCGGCCGATCGAGCCGCGGAACAGCACGTCGCCGACGATCGCCAGCTTCGAGGCCGGATGGTGGAAGACGACATGGCCGGGCGTGTGGCCGGGGCAATGATAGACGTCGAGCACCAGGTCGCCGACCGTCACCTGGTCGCCGTCGACCAGCCAGCGATCCGATTCGAAGATCTTGCCGCATATCCCATAGGCGCGACCGTCATCCTCCAGCCGGTTGATCCAGAAAAGGTCGGCCTCGTGCGGGCCTTCGATCGGCACGCCGAGCTCTTCCGCCAGAATCTTGGCCGAGCCGCAATGGTCGATATGGCCGTGGGTGAGGAGGATCTTCTCGACCGTCACCTTCTGCGCCTCGGCCGCCGCCTTCAGCCGGTCGAGGTCGCCGCCGGGATCGGTGAAGGCGCCCTTCATCGTCTTCGTGCACCAGATCAGGCAGCAATTCTGCTGGAGCGGCGTCACCGGGATGATCACGGCCCTGAGCGGAGGTTCGGTCATCGCGGCGCCATGGCTTGGCAGAGGTGAAGTTGCAACCGGCCGGCGCCTCATTAAGAGGGCGGCCATGGCCCTCTCCCATCTCCAGCGGCTCGAAGCCGAGGCGATCCACATCCTGCGCGAGGCGGTGGCCGAGACGGAGCGGCCGGTGATGCTCTATTCGGCGGGCAAGGACAGCTCGGTGCTGCTCCACCTCGCCCGCAAGGCCTTTCACCCCGCGCCGCCGCCTTTTCCTTTGCTCCACGTCGACACGATGTGGAAGTTCCGCGACATGTACGCGCTGCGCGACCGCGCCGCCGCCGAAGCGGGGATGGAGCTGATCGTCCACCGCAATCCCGAGGCGGAAGCGCGCGGGATCAACCCGATCGACCACGGCTCCTCCCTCCACACCCAGGCATGGAAGACCGACGGGCTGAAGCAGGCGCTCGACCAGCACGGCTTCGACGCTGCCTTCGGCGGCGCGCGGCGCGACGAAGAGAGGGTGCGGGCCAAGGAGCGGATCTTCTCCTTCCGCTCCGCCGGCCATCGCTGGGACCCGAAAAAGCAGCGGCCCGAGCTCTGGCGGCTCTACAATGCGCGCAAGGCCAAGGGCGAAAGCTTCCGCGTCTTCCCGATCTCCAACTGGACCGAGCTCGACGTCTGGCACTATGTCGAGGCCGAGGAGATCGAGGTGTCCTCGCTCTATTTCGCCGCGCCTCGGCCGGTGATCGCGCGCGGCGGCACGATCCTGATGGTCGACGATGAAAGGCTGAAGCTCCGCCCGCGCGAGCAGGTGGAGGAGCGTTCGGTGCGGTTCCGCACGCTCGGCTGCTATCCTTTGTCGGGCGCGGTCGAGAGCGCGGCGAAGACGATCCCCGAACTGATCGAGGAGATGCGCCGCGACCGCATGTCCGAGCGGCAGGGACGGCTGATCGACCGCGACGGCGCCGCCTCGATGGAGCGCAAGAAGCGCGAGGGCTATTTTTGACATGATTGCTCGCAATCATGTCATCCCGGCGATGGCCGGGATCCCAGGCCGCCACGGACACCGGCGTCTCTTTCTCGCGGAGATCCTGGCCTCCGCGGGGATGACGGTGAAGTAATGGAAAAAACCCTGCTCCGCTTCATCACCTGCGGCTCGGTCGACGACGGCAAGTCGAGCCTGCTCGGGCGCCTGCTCTACGAGACCGGCTCCGCCTTCGAGGACGAGCTGGCTCTGGTCGAGGGCGACCTTTCGCGCCTGGTCGACGGGCTCGAGGCCGAGCGCGAGCAGGGGATCACGATCGACGTCGCCTATCGCTTCTTCGCGACCGACAAACGCAAGTTCATCGTCGCCGACGCGCCGGGCCACGAGCAATATACGCGCAATCTCGTCACCGGCGCCTCGACCGCCGACCTCGCTTTGGTCCTGCTCGACGCGCGCAAGGGCGTGCTGATCCAGACCCGCCGCCACGCCTTCCTCTGCCGCCTGCTCGGCGTCCGCCGGCTGGTGCTGCTGGTCAACAAGATGGACCTGATCGGCTACGATCAGGCGGAATATGATCGCTTCGTCGCCGACTTTCGCGAGGTCGCGGAGGAGTTCACCGCGATCCCGGTCTCGGCTCTCGCCGGCGACAATGTGACGACGCGCTCGGAGCGGACGCCCTGGTATGACGGCCCGACCCTGCTCGAATTGCTCGAGACGGTCGCGCCGGAGGAGGATCGAAGCGCGGCTGCGCCCTTCCGCCTGCCCGTCCAGTCGGTGAGCCGGCCGGACCAGGATTTTCGCGGCTTCGCCGGCCTCGTCGCCGCCGGCACGGTCCGCCGCGGCGACGCGGTCCGGGTGATGCCCGCCGCCACCGCAGCGCGGGTCGAGACCATCCTCGTCGGCTTCGACGAGCCGGACGAAGCCTCGGCCGGCCAGTCGGTCACCCTCGCCTTCGACCGCGAGGTGGATTGCTCGCGCGGCGACGTGATCGCCGCCGAGCCGTTGCCGGAAGTCGCGGACCAGTTCGAGGCGACCTTGATCTGGATGGCGGAGGAGGAGCTGGTTCCCGGCCGCCAATATGCGCTGAAGCTCGGCACCCAGAGCGCGCTCGCCACCATCCAGCCGCCCAAATATGAGATCGACGTCACGAGCTTCGAACATGCCGCGGTGCGGACGCTGGCGCTGAACGGCATCGGCGTCGCCGACCTCTGGACCGACCGGCCCCTGGTCTTCGCGCCTTATCGGGAGAATCGGGAGCTCGGCGGTTTCATCCTGATCGACCGGGTGACGAACGACACGGTGGCGGCGGGCCTGATCGGCTATGCGCTGCGCCGCTCGCAGAACATCCATGCCCAGGAGCTCGACGTGACCCGCGAGGCGCGGGCGGCGCTTAAGGGCCAGCAGCCGCGCCTGCTCTGGTTCACCGGCCTCTCCGGCGCCGGCAAGTCGACCATCGCCAACCTCGTCGAGAAGAAGCTCCTCGCCCGCGGCCGCCATAGCTTCATGCTCGACGGCGACAATGTCCGGCTCGGCCTCAACCGCGACCTCGGTTTCACCGACGCCGACCGCGCCGAGAATATCCGGCGGGTCGGCGAGACGGCGCGGCTGATGCTCGATGCCGGCCTGATCGTCCTCGCCGCCTTCATCAGCCCGTTCCGCGCCGAGCGGCGGATGGTGCGGGCGATGCTGCCCGAAGGCGAGTTCATGGAGATTTTCGTCGACGTGCCGCTGGCGGAAGCCGAGCGGCGCGATCCCAAGGGCCTCTACGCCAAGGCGCGCGACGGCCGGATTCCCAATTTCACCGGCATCGGCTCCCCCTACGAGCCGCCGGAGCAGCCCGAGATCCGCATCGACACGACCGAGATGAGCCCCGAGGAGGCGGCGGAGCTGATCGTCCGCACCGTCATCGGTCAGCAAAGGTGAAGGCGTTTCGCCGCGCGGCTCTCTTTTTCCTCCTCCTTCTCCCCGCCTGCGCCACCATCCCTGCCGCGCGGCCGCCCGCCGCCGGCAATTACGCCTGGGCGACATTCGACGCCCGCGGGATCGCCGCCTCGGGCGCGTCCGGCCTGGCCGACCGGACCGCCGGCCGCCGTCTCACCATCGACGATCCGGTGCGGATCGCCTCGATCACCAAGCTCCACGTCGGCTTGGGCGTGATGCGCCTGGTCGAGCATCACAGGCTCGACCTCAATCGCGACGTCTCCGATTACCTGGGCTGGCCGCTGCGCAATCCGGCCTTTCCGGACCGGCCGATCACGCTGCGCCTGCTCCTCTCGCACCGCTCCAGCCTGCGCGACGGGATTGACTATGCGCTGCCGCTGGGCGCGACCTTGCGCCAGGCGCTGGGTGCGCCGGAAGCCTGGGACAAGGACCATCCGCCCGGCACCTATTTCCGCTACGCCAATCTCGGCTTTCCGGTCGTCGCGAGCGTGATGGAAGCGGCGACCGGCGAGCGGTTCGACCGGCTGATGGACCGGCTCGTCATCCGCCCGCTGCGGCTCGACGCCTGCTTCAACTGGACGACCTGTTCCGAGGCGCGGGTCGCACGCGCGGTGGTGCTGTACGCGCCGGACGGATCGGCGGTGAAGGACGACCTCCACGGCCGCGGCCCCGCCTGCCCGGTGGTCCCGGCGGCGGACGGCAGCTGCGCCTGGGAGACGGCGCCGCTCGCGTCGAACGGGGCTTTGCTGTCGCCGCAGGGAGGCCTCCGCATCTCCGTCCGTGATTTGGCCAAGGTAGGCCAGATGCTGCTCCGCAATGGCCGCCTTCCCGGCGGCGGCCGCTTTCTCTCCGAAGCGAGCCTGAGCGAGACGCGCAGCCTCGCCTGGCGTTTCGACGGCGCCAATGGCGACAGCGAGCAGAATTTCTATTGCGGCTACGGCCTCGCCATGCAGGTCCTCGGCCAATGCCCGCCGGGCGACGACCCGTTCGGCGACGGCCGGCCGCTGGTCGGCCATGCCGGCGACGCCTATGGCCTGCGCTCCGGCCTCTGGATCGATCGCGCGCGCGGCATCGGCATTGCCTATTTCGCCACCGGCCTCGGCGACGACCCGCCCCGCGGCCGCTCCGCCTACCGCGTCATCGAGGAATGGCTGGCGGCGAAGCTCAAGCGCCGCTGAGCAGCCACTCTCACGCCGGCGGCTGAAACTCGGCGCG
>JAQGLF010000255.1 GCA_028293025.1 Alphaproteobacteria bacterium | reverse complement strand
GGCGCCGCCGACGCGGTCG
Source organism: Alphaproteobacteria bacterium (assembly GCA_028293025.1). GTDB lineage: Bacteria > Pseudomonadota > Alphaproteobacteria > Sphingomonadales > Sphingomonadaceae > Allosphingosinicella. The sequence goes on along the minus strand of JAQGLF010000255.1, from coordinate 16,366 downwards.
GCGCCGCCGTCGTGACATTGCTCGCGGCCGGAGCACCCGGCGAACGGATATTGCGGCTGCCGTCGCCGTCGATGTGAAGCTTGAAACGGTCGCCGGCGCCGACGGAAGCGATCATGCCCGGCCGGATCAGCTCATGGGCGCCGCCGTCGAGCGTGCCGACGTCGACCGCGCCCTGCGTGACCTGGACGCTGGCGCCGGTCGCGCCGACGGTGACGCTGAACACGGTCCCTTTGACCACGGCGGCGAGATAGGGCGTCTGCACCCCGAAATGCGGCGTTTGCTTATGTTCGATCCTGAAGAGAGCCGTGCCGAACTCTGAAATGATTTGGAAAATCCCCTTTTGCTGCTCGGCAGGGGCGATCCGGATACGGCTGTTGGGAGAGACGATCACGAAATCCTTGTCGTGGACGAGCACGGCCCGCGCCCCGGCTCCGGCGGCAATCACCGATCCGGACGCCAGCAGCGCGCCCTTGACCGCGGCATGGCTGCGGCCGCCGTCGACGACTTTGACGTCACCGGTGACCTCGCTCACCTTCCACGGCGCGTCGGCCGCATGGGCGGTGGCGCCGAGCATCAGCAATGCAGGCGCGAGCCCCAGGACAAGCTTGTTCATCGTCTCTCTCCCCACCGAAAGGGTTCTTTCGTGCGTGCTTCTTAGGGAGAGGTGTTTGCAACGGCATGAAGAGGGAGGGTTAACCGACCGATAAGCCACTGCGGCTCAAGGGAGTTTTAAGAACTTGCCGCTAGACCGCCGCCGAGAGCGAAAACGGGCGGGTCATCATGCTTCATGGCGTCAAACGGATCGGAATGCTGGCGGCGCTGCTGCTCGGCCTGCTTCCGACTGCCGCCATGAGCCAGTCGCAGGCCGACCGCGCCGATCCGTCGCATATGCGGCAGGAGATGCGGGAGCCGCCCGCCGCGCCGCCGCCGGCGCGCCAGCCGCTGCGGCTGCAGCAGGGGCAAGCGGGAGAATCGGGGGCGGTCGGCACCCTCCTGGTCGGCGCCGTCCACGTCGACGGCGCGGTCGCGATCCCCCCCAGCGCCTTCGGACCCGCGATCGAGCCTTTCCTCGGCCGTCAGCTCGGCCCGCCTGAGCTGAGGGACCTCGCCACCGCGATCGCCAATGTCGCCCGGCAGGCCGGCTACGGCCTCGCCACCGCCCAGGTGCCGCAACAGACGATCCGCGAGGGCATCCTGCGCGTCGTCGTCGATGAAGGCCGGATCGACGCGGTCGAGCCGTCCGGCAGCGGCGCCGACGCCGTGCGGCCCTTGCTTCAACGCCTCGTCAACGGCCGCCCCGTCCGCACCGCCGAGCTCGAGCGCCAGCTTCTGCTCGCCGGCGACGTTGCCGGCGTCTCGACCGACGGCGCCCGCATCGACCGCGTCGGCGACCGCAACATCCTGCGGCTGCAGGCGCGCCGCAACCGCATCGCCGTCCGCGCCGGCCTCGACAATTGGGGATCGAGCCCGATCGGCCCGTTGCGCGCGCGTCTCGACATTGACGTCAACGGCGCCCTGTTGGCCAATGATCAGCTTTCGATCGGCGGCCTGATCACGCCGGCGCAGCCGCGCGAATTCCAGTTCGTCCGCGCCGCCTGGTCGGTGCCGCTCGGCCATGGCGGAACCCAGGTCTCGCTCTCCGGCTATTACGGCCATTCGCGCCCCGGCGCCGCGCTGAAGAGCCGGAACCTGGAGGGCAAGACCGCCGGAGGGTCGCTCACTCTGTCCCAGCCCCTGCTCCGCAGCCGGTCGGCCAGCCTTTGGGCGAGCGGCGATTTCTCCCTGCTCGATTCGAGCCTCGACGAGCAGGGCATCCTCATCCGCCGCGACCGCGTCCGGACCGCCACTGCCGGCCTCAACGGCGTCAGCCGCGTCGGCGGCGGGTGGATCCGCGCCGGCCTGTCGGTCGTCCAGGGCGTCTCCGGCCTCGGCGCCACCCGCCGCGGCGACCCGCTGGCTTCGCGCAGCGATGCTGGCGGCGCCTTCACCAAGCTCGCTTTCTCGGCGCAATATGCGACCGCCCTGGCCGGGCGGCTCAGCCTCAACCTCGCCACCGAGGGCCAGCTCGCCTCGCGGCCCCTGCTCTCGTCGGAGGAAATGGGCCTTGGCGGCCGCTCCTTCCTGCGCGGCTACGATTATTGGGAAGTGGCCGGCGACCAGGGCGCCTCCGCCTCCGCCGAGCTGCGTTACGACATCGGCGCGCATCTTCCGGGCATCCGGCGGCTGCAGCTCTACGCTTATGGCGACGCCGGCAGCGTCCGAAACCTGAAGGGCGGCACCGGCGGCGGCACTCTCGCCTCGGCCGGCGGCGGCGTACGCGCGACCTTGCGCAACGGCGCCGAAGCCGGCATCGAGCTGGGCGTGCCGCTCAAGGCGAGCCCCTACACGCCCTCGCCCAAGCCGCGCGTCTCCTTCACACTCGCCTTCCCCTTCTGAAGCCCCGCGGGGCGCTTGCCTCGCCCGCATGATGCCCTAAGCAGGGCCGATGGGCCTTCTCCCTCCGCTCGACCGGCTGCGCCTGCCCGCCATCGGCGCGCCCCTGTTCATCATCTCCAACCCGGATCTGGTGATCGCCCAGTGCCAGGCGGGGATCGTCGGCTCCTTCCCGGCGCTCAACGCGCGGCCGCAGGGCCTGCTCGACGAATGGCTGCACCGGATCACCGAGGCGCTCGCCGCTTGGGACCGGGATCATCCGGACCGACCCTCGGCGCCGTTTGCGGTCAACCAGATCGTCCACCGCTCCAACGACAGGCTCGAGCAGGACATGGCGACCTGCGCCAAATGGCGGGTGCCGATTGTGATCACCTCTCTGGGCGCGATCGCCGAGCTCAACCAGGCGGTGCACGGCTGGGGCGGCATCACTCTCCATGACGTCATCAACGACCGCTTCGCGCGCAAGGCGGTCGAGAAAGGCGCGGACGGCGTCATCGCGGTGGCGGCGGGCGCCGGCGGCCATGCCGGGACCCTGTCCCCCTTCGCCCTCGTCCAGGAGATCCGCGCGTGGTTCGACGGGCCGCTGATCCTCTCCGGCGCCATCGCCACCGGCCGCGCCATTCTCGCCGCGCAGGCGATGGGCGCCGATCTCGCTTATCTCGGCTCCTCTTTCATCGCAACTGAGGAAGCCAACGCAAGCAGCGAATATAAAACGGGAATTGTCGACGGGCGCGCCGCTGACGTCATCTATTCGAGCTTCTTCACCGGGGTCCATGGCAATTACCTGCGCGCCTCGATCCTCGCCTCGGGGCTCGACCCCGACAGCCTGCCCGAAGGCGATCTGTCGAAGATGAATTTCGCCGGCGGCGAGGGCTCGAAAAAAGCCTGGCGCGACATCTGGGGCTCGGGCCAGGGCATCGGCGCGATCGACCGGGTCCGGCCCGCCGCGGATTACATCGCCGATCTCGCCCGCCAATATGAAGAAGCAAAAGCCGAGCTTCGGGTCAAGGCAGGCCTTTAGCCCCCCTCCATCCGCCCCTCAGAGCGCCGCCGCATAGAGGCGCCGGGCGTCCGCCTCGCCGATCGGGCAGGGATTGTTCACCAGCAGCCTTTCCTGCTTCATCGCCTCGCGAGCGAGCAGGTCGAGGTCGCCCTGGCCCACGCCGACCTCGCGCAGGCGCGTCGGCACGCCGACGCGGCGGCAGATGGTCGCCATCGCCTCGACGAAGCCCCGCGCTTGCGCCTGAAGCCCCTCGCCTGCCAGCGTCGGATCGAGCAGGATTCCGAGCTCCGCATAATCGGCCATGGCGGCATGGAAATTGTGGCCGAGCACATGAACCAGCATCAGCGCATTGGAGAGGCCGTGCGGCACGTGGAAATGGCCGCCGAGCGGATAAGCGAGGGCATGGACGCCGGCGACCGGCGCGTTGGCGAAGGCGACGCCGGCCAAGTGGGCGCCGAGCAGCATCGCCCCGCGCGCCGCGCGGTCTTCGGGCTGCGCCAGCGCCCGGCCGAGATGCGCGGTCAGCAGCCGCAGCGCCTCGCGCGCCAGCATGTCGGACATCGGATTCTTGAGGAGGGCGGACGTATAGGCCTCGATCGCGTGGACCATGGCGTCGATGCCGGTCGCCGCAGTGACGTCATGGGGAAGTCCGACGGTGAGGTCGGCATCGAGGACCGCCCAGTCGGCCACCAGCATCGGGCTGCTGACCCCCTTCTTCTCGCCGCCGCCGACGGTGATGACGGTCACCGGCGTCGCTTCGGAGCCGGTGCCCGCGGTGGTCGGCACCAGCGTCAGAGGCAGCCTCTGCCCGGTCGCCTTGCCGACGCCCCAGATGGCGTCGAGATCGTCGCCGCGGCCGATCAGATAGGCGGCGAGCTTGGCGACATCCATCGGGCTGCCGCCGCCGAAGCCGACGACCGAGGCGCAGCCCTCCCCCGCCGCCACCGCCGCCATCACCGTCTCCCGCGACGGGTCGGCCTCGACCGCATCGAACAGGCGCGGCTCGATCCCCGCCTCCCGCAGGCCGGCGAGCGCGGTCTCCATCAGGCCCAGCGCGAGCAGTCGTTCATCGGTGACGAACAGGCAGGGGCCCGGCGGCAGCAGCTCGGCAAGGCCGGCGGCGCTGCCGGGCCCGGAGACCAGCTTGGGGCCATAGGAGAAACGATAGGTGGGACTCATCGGGGACCTCCAGGCCGGCCGCCGCCAAAGGCGAAAGGCTTCAGAAGGAACGTTCGAGCCGGCTCAGCAGGCTGCGGGCGGGGCTCGGCGCCGGCTCGGGCGCGGCGCCGTGCTCGTCGAGGCGCTGGATGCGGGCGAAGAGGTCGCGGCTCGCTTCGATCAGAGCGCGGGCAGCTTCGGGAAGGCGCGGCAGCAGGGCGTCGTCGCTCTCCGGCCCTTCGCCGAGCCGCCGCGACGGCGCCGCGGCCTGGGCGCGGCTCAGCTCGCCGGATTCGACCGCGCGCTGGGTGAGCAGCCAGGCGATGACGTGCATCAGCCGCGTCGTCACCTTGAGCGATTCGCAGGAGAAGCCGACGCGGGCGAAGGGATCGAGCGCGTCCCGTTCCTCGCGGCCGGCACTGTCGAAATAGGAGCGCGCCTCGTCCGCGAGCAGCATCGCCTCGGTATAGAGGCCGCCGATCAGCTTCGGCGTGAGCGGCAGGCCTGCCTCATCGCTGTCCATCGCGCATCAGTGCCACAGCATGGCTGTGGCGCCTATCGCGAAAGAAGGTGAACGGCGAACCGTCCCGCGACGGATCAGGCGGCGTCGCCGGTCTTTTCTTTCTCGGCATAGACGCGGATCGGATCCTTGCGGCCTTCGACCACGTCCTTGTCGATCATCACCTCGTCGACGCCGTCCATCGAGGGCAGGTCGAACATCGTGTCGAGCAGGATGTTCTCGAGGATCGAGCGCAGGCCGCGGGCGCCGGTCTTGCGCTCGATCGCCTTCTTGTCGACGGCGATCAGCGCCTCCTCGGTGAAGCTCAGCTTCACATCCTCCATGTCGAACAGCTTGGCATATTGCTTGATGAGGGCGTTCTTCGGCTCCTTGAGGATGCGCACCAGAGCGATCTCGTCGAGATCCTCGAGGGTCGCGATCACCGGCAGGCGGCCGACGAATTCGGGGATGAGGCCGAACTTCAGCAGATCGTCCGGCTCGCCCTGGCGGAGGATCTCGCCGGTGCGGCGCTCCTCGGGTGCGGCGACATAGGCGCCGAAGCCGATCGACTTGCCCTGCAGGCGGTCGGCGATGATCTTCTCGAGCCCGGCAAAGGCGCCGCCGCAGATGAACAGGATGTTGGTCGTGTCGACCTGCAGGAATTCCTGCTGCGGATGCTTGCGGCCGCCCTGCGGCGGGACGGAAGCCGTGGTGCCCTCCATCAGCTTCAGCAGGGCCTGCTGGACGCCCTCGCCCGAAACGTCGCGGGTGATCGAGGGGTTGTCCGACTTGCGGCTGATCTTGTCGATCTCGTCGATATAGACTATGCCGCGCTGGGCCCGCTCGACATTGTAGTCGCTCGCCTGGAGCAATTTCAGGATGATGTTCTCGACGTCCTCGCCGACATAGCCGGCTTCGGTCAGCGTCGTCGCGTCGGCCATGGTGAAGGGCACGTCGAGCAGCCGCGCCAGCGTCTGGGCGAGCAGGGTCTTGCCGCAGCCGGTCGGGCCGACGAGCAGGATGTTCGACTTGGACAGCTCGACCTCGCCCGATTTGGCGCCGTGGGCGAGCCTTTTGTAATGGTTGTGGACGGCGACCGAGAGGACGCGCTTGGCGTGGCTCTGGCCGATCACGTAATCGTCGAGATGCTTGCAGATCTCGAGCGGGGTCGGCACGCCGTCGCGGGTCTTCACCAGCGACGATTTGGTCTCCTCGCGGATGATGTCGTTGCAGAGCTCGACGCACTCGTCGCAGATGAACACGGTCGGGCCGGCGATGAGCTTGCGCACCTCGTGCTGGGACTTGCCGCAGAACGAGCAGTAGAGGGTGCTCTTGGAATCGCTGCCGCTTAGCTTGGTCATTGTCGTCCTAACGGGCGCATCCGCGCCATTGCCTCCACGCCATGTTAGCCCGCACTATCGCACAACCACAATGGCTTATTGATTAACGTCGCTTGCCCCCGCCCCGGCGAGGCGGGAAGCGCCGGGCCGGGCCGTTCGAGCCGCGGGAAGGTTCCGCCCGCTCAGGCCGCCTTGGCCTGGTGGTTGTTCTCCTCGTCCCCCGGCGCCGGACGCTTGTCGAACACTTCGTCGACGAGGCCGAAATCCTTGGCCTCGCTGGCGCTGAAGAACTTGTCGCGGTCGACCGCCCGCTCGATCGCATCGAGCGGCTGGCCGGTATATTTGGCCATCAGCGAGTTCATGTCGTGGCGCATGCGCAGGATCTCTCGCGCCTGGATCTCGATGTCGGCGGCCATGCCCTGGGTGCCGCCCGACGGCTGGTGGATCATGATCCTCGCATTGGTGAGCGCGACCCGCATCCCGCGCTCGCCGGCGCAGAGCAGGAAGGCGCCCATCGACGCGGCCTGGCCGATGCAGACGGTGCCGACGCGCGGCCGGATGTAGTTCATCGTGTCGTGGATCGCCATGCCCGCCGTGACGACCCCGCCCGGCGAGTTGAGGTACATGAAGATGTCCTTCTTCGGATTCTCGGATTCGAGATAGAGCAATTGGGCGGTGATCAGCGTCGCCATATGGTCCTCGACCTGGCCGGTCACGAACACGATCCGCTCGCGCAGCAGGCGGGAATAGATGTCGAAGCTCCGCTCGCCGCGGTTCGACTGCTCGATGACGATGGGGACGAGCGAGCTGACGATGTCTTCATGATCCATGGCGTCGAGGGTTCCTGCTGGGGTGATTTGCCCAGCCAACATCGGCGCTGCGGATCGAAGGTTCAAGCCCCCGAACGCCGCTTGCGTGGCCGCGCCCGACCTGCGACTTTCCCCGTTTTTGGGGGAAGGCGATGAGACGTTCGGCGATCCTGTGGCTCATGCTGGGACTTGGCGCGGCAGGCCCGGCCCGGGCGGCATCGGGCGACGTCTATAACGACCGGCTCCTGTCGCGCGAATATCACCGCTGCTTCGCCGAGGATTCGAGCACGTCCGGAATGGGCCAGTGCCTCGAATATGAGGAGGAGCGGCAGGAGGGCCGGCTCAACCAGGCCTATCGCATGGTGATGACGCGCCTGCCCGCGGCACGCAAGGCTGCCCTCCTCAGCTCGGAACGGGCGTGGGTGAAGGCGCGTGAGCGCGAATGCGAGCGCGTCTATCGCGACATGGCAGGCGGCACCGGCGACGGCGCCGCCCGGCTCATGTGCCGGAGCGTACGCGCGGCCGAGCGCACATCCTGGCTGGAGCGGTTCCGCTAGCCGGCACCAGGCCTATTGCCGGTTCTGCGGCAGGCCGTCGGCAATGTCGTAATAATCGCCCTTATCGGCGACGAAGATGTGCTTCTCGAGATGCGTCCCCGTCGGTGCGTCGAAAGCGCCCATGGCGATGGCGATCTTCTCCCGCCCGTCCGCGCCCCAGAACAGGATCGAGCCGCAAGTCGCGCAAAAGCCGCGACGGACCTTCTCCGATGAGCGGTACCAGGTGAGATTGTCCTCGCCTTCGATTGTCACCGCGGTCTTCGCGACGTCGGTCGAGGCCCAGTAATGGCCGGACTGGCGGCGGCATTGCGAGCAATGGCAGGCGTCCGGCGGCCCGAGCTCGCCCTCGACCCGGATGCGGACGGCGCCGCAGAGGCAGGATCCCTTATGCATTCGCTTCGGTCCCGGTCCGCGACCCGGCGCCGCTCACATCTTGTAGGTCGCCCTCGCGTAGAAGTAGCGGCCGGGAACATCGTAGGTGGTCGGGTCCATATTGTTCAAACCGCAGCTGAAGCACGCCGGCGGGTTCTTGTTGAGGAGATTGTTGACCCCCAAGGCGAAGCCGAAGCCTTGGAGCGAGCCCCCTTCCCACCGCAGCTGAATGTCGGTGTAGAGGCGGTGGCCCAGATGGTTGCCGTTCGCCTCGACGACGCCGCTGATATAGCGGTTGGTGAGCGATGCACCGAATTCGGCGAGCGACCAGTCAAGCACTGCGGTCGACTTGTATTTCGGGAAGGCCTGGTCCGGGCTGCCCTGCTCGGTACCTTCGCGGTTGATTTGCGTGGTTCCGTTGGTGGAAGGCACGGTGACCGCGTAGTTGAACAGGAAGGTATTGGTCCAGAAGAGGCCGAACTTGCCGGCGCCGGTATCACCGGTGCGGATGTTCAGCGTGGCGTCGACGCCGTCGGTCTGGATGCTGGCGATGTTCTGGAGCAGGCCGCGAATCTGCGCGACTGCACCGGAGGCCGTACGGGTGATGGCGGCGCAGCTGAACGCGTCGCCGGTCGCGGCGCAACGGCCGAGGAGCACGTTGGCATCGATCGCCTGGATCGCCCCTTTGACCCGGAAATGAAAGTAATTGGCCTCCAGCGAGACGTGCTTCATCCAGGACGGACTGAACACGCCGCCGAAGCCCCAGCTTTCCGAGGTCTCGGCCTTCAGGTTACGATTGCCGCCGGTGATCACCGGAAGCTGCGGATTGGCCTGCACGTAGCTGCCGTTCGCCGGCACACCGTGGGCGATGCAATTGGCGCGGGCGGCGGCCGGGATCTGCCCACCTACCGCCGAGCAGGGATCGACGATTTCCTGGTCGAAACGCGATGGCGTCCCGAACAATTCGCCGATGGTGGGGGCGCGGAAGCCTTGTGCCCAGCTGCCGCGGAAGAGGAGGTCCCTCACGGGCTTCCAGTCCGCCCCCGCCTTCATCGTCACCTTCGAACCCGACGCGGAATAATCCGAATAGCGCGCCGCGAGCGACAGCTCGAGGCGATTGAAGAAGGGCCGGTCGGCGAGCAGGGGCGCTCGCAGCTCGCCATAGACGTCGTTGACGTTGAAGTGGCCCCGCGTGGGGAGTGCCGGAATATCCGAGCCGAGGCCGGCGGCCACGGTGGGATCGGGGTCGAAGCGGCCCTTCTGGTCGCGATGCTCCACGCCGACGGCGATGCCGAGCGGGCCGCCCGGCAGGTCGAACAGGCCGCCGGTGAGGTTGGCGCTGACGTCCCAGACCTGCTGGCGGCTGCTGTCGTGCTGGGTGAAGGCGACATAGTCGATCATCGGCTGGGTGATCGAGCCGGCGCCGCCGAAGATGTTGAACGGGACGCAAGGGGCGGTGCAGGCCGCCACCGGTCCAAGCGCCCGCGCGAGATTGGCGGCGTTGACGTTGCCGAGAACGGTCTGTTTCGCATCGTTGCGGCCCCACAGGCCGTTCACGTCCCAATACCAGTCGTGGTCACCCATCTGGAATTTGCCGTCGAGCGTGGCGCTGCCGTAATAGGTGTCGACGCTCTGGCTGTACCGGCGCGGACCGTTCTCGACGAAGCGGCGGCCGATGAACGAATAATTGCCCGGGGCCAGCGTGACTCCGAACGGGTTGAATGGATTGGTCGCGCTGATGCTGATCGTGTCGAGCAGATTGCCGTTGCCGGCATCGGGGCCGACGAACAGCGGCAAGGGGGCCGCCTGGTTCTTCGAGTTGCGGCGATTGTAGAGCGCCTTCAGCGACAATTTGGCGCCGTCGCCGACCCGCTGGCTTACATTGACGAAGGCGCCGTAGCGCTCGAGCGGCGTCTGGATGAAGTTGAACGGTGCGAAGTTGAAGCGGTCGGCGGTGGTGAACGCCTTGAAATCGCTGTTGGGCCCGGTCGGATTCGCCGGATCGTACCGCGGTCGGCCGGTCAGCACGGGCCCCTTCAGGGTCAGGTTCTGGCCGAGCACGAGGAATCGTCCAAGCGGCGTTCCCGAGCTGCACGAGGCGTCGCAGGCGGTGGTGCCGGGCGTGGGGAAGAGCGAGATGCTGCGTTCGCCGGAGCTGATCGGATCCTGGCGGACATAATCGCCGCCGATCACGACATGAGTGCCGCTGGCGTCGCTGCCGAAGCCGTAGCTCGCCTGGTAATTCTGGCTGGCGCCGTCGCCTTGCCCGAAGACGCCCATCTGCGCCGATGCGCGAAGCCCGCTCTGCTGCCTGCGCGTGATGATGTTGACGACGCCGGCGATCGCGTCGGACCCATAGATCGCCGAGGCACCGTCCTGCAGCACCTCGATGCGGTCGATCATCCCTTCCGGGATCGAGTTCAGGTCGGTCGCGCCGGGCACGCCGCTCGCCGACGCGCCGTTGACGTATCGAAGGCCGTCCATGAGCACGAGCACGCGCTTCGAGCCCAGATAGCGCAGGTCGACCTCGGCCGCGCCGGCGCCGACGCCGCCGCCGTCGGGCGGGTTGCCGAAATTGCCGCTATTGTTGAAGCGGCTGTTGAGGGCGCCCCCGGAGCTGGGCAGGCGCTGGAGGACGTCGGCGGTCGAGGAGAGGCCGGTGCGGGCGATGTCCTCGCTATCGACGAAGGTCACCGGCTGGTCCTGGCTCAACGGGTCGCGGCGGATACGCGAGCCGGTGATGACAATGTCCTGGTTGCCCTGGGCGGCCGGGGCCCCCGCATTTCCGGCCGGCTGGGCCGGCGCACCGGGGGGCGCCGCCGCGGCCGGACTTGCCATTGCCAGCCCCGCCGCAAGCCCCATTGTGGCGGTTCCGGAGCGCAGCGCGTGCGAAAATCCAGCCATGTCGTTTCCCCCCTGCCGACCGCGCCGCCAAATGCGGCGTTGATCTCGATCAGTATGGACCGCAACGGAGTCGAAATGAACCGCGGCGGCGCTCAGGCCATCCGATTGTCGGTCGATCGTTGCAGATGCGTGACAGCCGGCTCACCCGGAGCCGGCAAAGCGAGATAGGCCAGCCGCCTCATCTCGCGCCGCCCCCGGACCACAGTGTCGAGGATGAGGCCGACCGCGAAGCTCAAAAAAGCGACGATCATCAGTCCAGTGGCAAGAATGGCCGTTGGAAAGCGCGGAACGAGGCCGGTCTTCCCATAGGTGATGACCAGCGGGATCGCGAGAATGATCGCCAGGAGGCCGAGCAGCAGGCCGAAACCGCCGTAGAAGAGAACCGGCCGCTCGATCCGGAACAGATGAAGGATCGTGCGCATGATCCGCCAGCCGTCGCGCCAGGTCGAGAGCTTGGAGTGGGAGCCTTCGGGGCGGGCGCCGTAGGCGGTCACCGTCTCCCCGACCGGCATGACCAGCTCGAGGGCGTGGACGCTGATCTCGGTCTCCGTCTCGAACCCGCGGGAGAGGGCGGGGAAGCTCTTCACGAAGCGCCGCGAGAAGACCCGATAGCCGGAGAAGATGTCGGTGAACGTACGGCCGAACAGGCTGGCGAGGATCGAGGTGAACAGGCGGTTGCCGAGCCGATGACCGCGGCGATAGGCCTCCTCCACCTCCGATTTGCGGGCACCGACGACCATGTCGAGCCTTTCGTCGAGCAGGCGGCGGACCAGCTCCGGCGCGGCCGCAGCATCGTAGGTCGCATCGCCGTCGGCCATCACATAGACGTCGGCGTCGACATCCGCGAACATCCGGCGGACGACATGGCCCTTGCCCTGCATGCGCTCGCTGCGGACGATCGCGCCGGCCGCCGCCGCGACCTCGCTGGTGCGGTCGGTGCTGTTATTGTCGTACACGTAGACGACCGCCCCCGGCAGCGCGGCACGAAAGCCCGCGACGGTCTGGGCGACGGCGTGCTCCTCGTTATAGCAAGGGAGGAGGATCGCGATGCGCGGGTCTTGCTGAGACAATGCCAGTTCCCCCCAGACTCCCCTCTCCCTTGGATGGGAGAGGATACGAAGCCTTAGCGGCTTTGCCGCTTAGGCGCAGTTGGTGAGGGTGACACCGTGAAGGAATTTCCTCGGGCGCTGTCACCCTCACCCAGCTTCGCCTAAGCTCGCCGAATGGCTCGCTAAGGCTTCGCAACCCTCCCCCATCTAAGGGGGAGGGGGTTGGATGCTCAAGCTTTCTTCGCGGGGGCCTTCTTCGGGGCGGCCTTCTTCGCAGGCTTCTCGGCCGAAGCCTCGGCAACAGCCTCAGCCTTTTTCGCCTTGGCCGGCTTGGCCGCTTTCACAGGCTCTTCCGCCGCGGGTTCAGCCGCGGCTTCGGCCTTCTTGCCCTTGCCCTTCGGTTTCGCGTCCTCGACAGGCGCCACCTCAGCCTTCACCTTGGCTTTCTTCGCCTTGGGCTTGGCGCCGTGATCATGGTCGTGATCGTGGCCGCAGCCCGGGCCGTGGACGTGCTCGCCGGTGTCGGTCGATTCGATCTCGGCCTGGAGCGCCTCGCGGGTCACCTTGCGGTCGGCGATGTCCGCCTTCGAGAAGAGGAAGTCGACGACCTTGTCCTCGAACAGAGGCGCGCGCAGTTGGGCGGCGGCCATCGGCTCCTGGCGGACATAGTCGGCGAATTTCTGCCGATCCTCGGGGCGATATTGCTGCGACGCCTGCATGACCAGCTGGTTCATCTCATTGTCGCTGACATCGATGCCGTTGCGCTGGCCAATCTCGGAAAGGAGCAGGCCGAGGCGGACGCGGCGCTCGGCGATGGCGCGATATTCGTCGCGCTCCGCCTCCATCTCGGCGCGGGCGGCTTCCGGATCGGGTTCGTGCGTCGCCTCATGCTCGAGCTGCTGCCAGATCTGGCCGAACTCCGCTTCGACCATCGAGGGCGGCACCGGGAAATGATGGCCGGCGGCGAGCTGGTCGAGCAGCTTGCGCTTCATATGGGTGCGGGTGAGGCCGTTCAGCTCCTGCTCGACCTGCCCCTTGAGCAGGCCGCGCAGCTGGTCGAGCCCTTCGAGGCCCATCGACTGGGCGAAGCCGTCGTCGACCTTCGCCTCGCGCGGCTGCTGCACTTCGCCGATCGTGACTTCGAACACCGCGTCGCGGCCCTTGAGATAGGCGACGGGATAATCGTCCGGAAAGGTGACCTTCACTGTGCGCTGGTCGTTCGCCTTCGCGCCGACCAACTGGTCCTCGAAACCGGGAATGAGCCGGCCCGAGCCGAGCTCGACCCGCATCGATTCGCCCTTGCCGCCGTCGAACGTCTCGCCGTCGACCTTGCCTTCATAGTCGATGACGACGAGGTCGCCCTGCGCGGCGGCATAGCCGGCCGGCGCCGGCTCGAAGCTCTTCTGGTTGCCGGCAAGGCGCTCGAGCTGCTCGTCGACCTCGGCATCGGTCGGCTCGGCGGTGAGCCGCTCGAGCTTCAGCGCCTCGATCTGTGGTTCGGGGACATCGGGGAGCGTCTCGAGCTCGACCTTGATCACGGCGTCCTGGCCGCTGCCGCCCGCCTCCAGCTCGACCGAAGGCTGCATCGCCGGGCGCAGGCGCTGCTCGGCGAGGAGCTGCTGCACGCCCTCCTGCACGGCCGTGTTCAGCGCCTCCTGCTCGAGCGCGGCGCCGTGCATCTTGCGCACCAGATTGGGCGGCACCTTGCCGGGGCGGAAGCCTGGCATGCGGATCTGCGGCGCGACCTTCTTCAGCTCGCCGTCGACGCGGGCGTCGATCTCCTTCTTGGGAATGGTGATCCGGTAGGCGCGCTTCAGGCCCTCGTTCAACGTCTCGACAGTCTGCATATTAACGGCTCTAACCTTCATCTTCGGGAGTATCGGCGTCGTCTGAGCGGGCCGCGGGACTGGTGCGGGCGAAGGGACTCGAACCCCCACATCTTTCGATACCAGGACCTAAACCTGGCGCGTCTACCAGTTCCGCCACGCCCGCCGGGCCGCCGGTCGCGCGCTCGTATAACAGGGATGGCGCGAGGGGCAAGGCAAAGCGGGTTATAGCTGGACCGGAACCATGCTATGGTCCCCTGGGCGTAGGGGGCTACGACATGGAAGCGCGGGGGGAGCCGACGGCGGACGTTTCCGCTGGAGCCGGTTGGTCGAAAGCCGAGCTATGGGCGTGGGTCAGGATACTCCGCGGCGACATCGCCGACTTCACCATCGAACATGGCGCGCTGGATGCCGGCCAAGCCGAAGGGTGGACTGACGACCGCACGCTCAGCGCAGCCTTCCTTCGCGCAATTCTTTTCGAGAAGATCTTCACCGAAAAAATACGGCTTGAAGGCGTACGCATCAGCGGCGTGCGCTGGATGGACGCGCTGTCGCTCCCGCATGCGAATATCAAATGGCCGCTTTGCCTGGAGAAGTGCAGGTTTGAGCGGCCGGTGGACTTCACCGGTCTGCACCTCGATGCGCGCCTGTCCTTCCGAAAGTCCTTCTTCCAAGGGGCTGACCGCGAGCGGAGCCTGATACTCGACGGGGCGGCGATCCGGCGCGCGGACCTGTCGAATGCTGTCGTCAGAACCGGCCTCTGCGCGGAAGGGGCAGCCTTCGAGGGCCGGCTGGACCTGACCGGGGCGACGATCGGAGGCGATCTCGATCTCGAACGGTCGACGGTCGGCTGCCTGTTCCTGCGCGATGCGTCCGCCGAAGACATCGTGTTGTCAAATTGCGAGATCGGCCAGGATGCCGATTTCAGCGGCGCCCGGGTCGAGGGCACCCTCAAGATGAACGATATTCGCGTCGGCCAGGACCTGTCGCTCGGCGGCAGCGAAAAGAGCCGCGCCCTCTTCAGAAAAGAGATCGTACTGGAAGGAGGATATGTGGGCGGCAGCGTCACGTTCACCGGCGCCGACGTCAAGGGTGCCGTCAGGATGAACGGGCTCCAGATCGAGAAGAACCTGTTCCTGCGTTCCTCCCTGAAAAGCGAGAAGGAGAAAAAAGGCAAAACCGTGTTTGGCGCCAAAGTCGATGTCAGCAATGCGGTGATCAAGGGATATCTGGAGCTCCTCGGCGCCAGGTTCAGAGGCCCCGTTGAAATGACGGGAGTTCAGATCGGGGAGAATCTATCCGGATGGGGTACCGCATCGGAGCCGACGATCTTCCATCGCCCGATCAGCTTCATTTCAGCGCGGATCAAGGGCACAGCGGATCTCGGCGGAGCGCTCTTTCACGACAATGTCAACTTTACTGCGGCGAGGATCGAAGGCAGCTTGTATTTCAACGGCGCGACCGTGTTCGACAAGATCCTGAACCTGGCCGATGCGCGGGTCGGCGGACACTTCTTCATGAAGGAAGCGGATGGAGCCAGTCCGCGCTGCAAAGGGGAGGTCAAGCTGCAGAACACCTCTGTTGCCGGCCATTTGGAGCTCAATGCGCTGTGCGAGAGCGCCCTCTCCTGCCAAGGCCTCAAGGTCGGCCTCCGGCTGTTCCTGAGCACTTCCGGCGGCGGGGAGGTCAGGGGGTTGACCAATTTCAGCTATGCCGAGGTCAAGGGGGACGCCAGCTTCGATGGCGGCACCTTCACGGGCGGCTTGAACATGGAGGGTATCGAGGTAGGCCAGGAGTTGTCGCTCCGCGCAACCATCAAGGGCCCGATCATCCTCGCCAGCGGCAATGTCGGCGGCAGTCTCAATCTCAACGCCAGTACGGAATACAGGATCGACCTGCGCAGCCTGCGCGTCGGGCGGGACCTCGATGTCCGGGGTAAATTCGGGCCCGCCACCCCAAGCGCGCGGGAGCGGATCGACCTAGAGCGCAAAAAGACTCCGGATCCGGGAATATTCACCTACGGCGAGGCCGACATGCGCGACCTGCAGATCGGGCGGGACCTGCGCCTGGGTGCCACCTTCTGGGACCCGGTGAAGCTGTCGCAGGCCCAAGTCGCGCGGGTGCTCACCATCGTAGACGCGGATTTCAAGGAAGGCGTCGACCTGAGCGCCTCCATAATCGGCGGCCAATTATGCCTTCAGCTTCCGCCTCCGCGTTCGAGCCGTATCCCGGACGCGGACGGAAACAGTGCCGTCGAGCTCGATCTCCGGGACGTCAAGGCCTCCAGCCTGCAGATCCGGGCGAAAACGGTCCATTCCGGAGGAGATGCCGGTTGGCCGGGAAAGGGATCGGTACAGCTCGATGGTTTCATCTACGAGCGGCTGGGGGGATCCGGCGTGGATCCATCCGAGGAGAT
>JAQGLF010000254.1 GCA_028293025.1 Alphaproteobacteria bacterium | reverse complement strand
TCGCACGGCCTGCTCGGGCTCGGGCTGGTCGCCTCGATCTGGCTGCAGCTGCGCTACGGACTGGGGCCGGTGCGGGCGCTTCGCGACGCCGTCGCCAGGGTCCGGAGCGGCGAGACCGGGCTTCTGCCCGCCGATCAGCCGCGCGAGCTGCAGCCGCTCGCCGACGAGGTCAACGCGCTCATCCGGCAGAATGCCGCCGGGCTCGACCACGCGCGGCGCCATCTCGCCAACCTCGCCCACGGGCTGAAGACGCCGCTCGCGACGCTTTCGCTGCGGCTGGCCCGCGACGACGCCCCGGCGGAGACCCGGGCTTTGGTCGCCCAGCTCGATGCCCGCATCGCGCACCATCTCCGCCGCGCCAGGAGCGCGGCCGCCACGACCGGCCAGCGTGCCCGCACCAATGTAGCCGAGGTCGCGGCCGACCTCATCGACGCCGTCGTACGCGTGCACGCCGATCGGGCGCTCCGCTTTGAGGCCGACATCGAACCATCGCATATCGCCGCCATCGATCGGCAGGACCTCGACGAGCTGCTGGGCAATCTCCTCGACAATGCCGCGCGCCACGCCGGGTCGCTGGTGCGTCTCTCCGCGCGGACCGACGGCACCATGCTCGACCTCGCCGTCGAAGACGACGGCCCCGGCATGACCGAAGAGCAGGTGACGCTCGCCTTGCGCCCCGGCGCGCGACTGGACGAGAGCGGCATCGGCTACGGCCTTGGCCTCAGCATCGTCCACGAGCTGGCCGAGTTGTACGGCGGCACCCTCCGGCTCGGCCGCTCGCAAGCCCTCGGGGGGCTCCTTGCAGGCATCACGTTGCCACGCCGCCCGTGAGAGGTTGTCTGAATCGCAGGCTCGGCCCGCAACCGTGAGGTTGTCCCGCTACAGGCGAAGGGGGCATTTTGCGACGATGTTCGAGCGGCTAAGCTATTGTTTCTACTTAGAATTGGCGGAGACGGAGGGATTCGAACCCTCGGTAGGAGTAATCCCCCTACGGCGGTTTAGCAAACCGCTGGTTTCAGCCACTCACCCACGTCTCCGGGCTCGCCGAAGCGCGGCTATAGCCGCGGCCTCGCGTGGGTTCAACCGCGCGCGATCGGACATTCCGGCGCAAGAAGGACTCGTCTGGTCGCCCGTTCATTGCAGCGAAAGGCCGGGAGGGATTAACCTTCGCCGCGAGAGCTGAGGGGACGTGAAGCGTATGAAAAGGCAGGTTTCGCTGACCTTGCTCGCCATGGCGGGCCTGGTCCTGGTTTCGCCCGCCGCCGCGCAGGTGGGCACGATCGATCCCAATACGGCGCCGCAGCCGCAGGCGAGCCAGCCGGCGCCCGGCCGCGCGCCGGCTCAGGGCCAAATCCCCGGCCAGCCCGCGCCCGCGGCAATGCCGGAGGCGCAGCCGGTCGATCCGGGTCCGCAGGCCGACGCCCCCGCCGAAGCCCCGCCGCGTCAACAGGGCGCGCCCCTCCAGGCCGATGGCGCGACGGCGCCGTCCGCGCATGAGCGGGCCGCGGCCGACATGCGCGGCGAGACCGTGTCGCGGAGGGACGTGTTCAGCGCCGCCGAAGGGGTGTTCGGCAAGGGCGCCAGCGGCCTCGGCAACATGATCGAGAAATTGCTGAAGGAGCAGGGCGAGCCCAATGCCTATATCACCGGCCGCGAGGCGGGCGGCGCCTTCGTCCTCGGCGTCCGCTACGGGTCGGGAACGCTCCACCACCAGATCGAGGGCGACCGGCCGATCTACTGGACCGGTCCCTCGGTCGGCTTCGATTTCGGCGCCGATGCGAACAAGGTGTTCGTCCTCGTCTACAACCTCCATGACGGGCA
This sequence comes from Alphaproteobacteria bacterium, assembly GCA_028293025.1. Taxonomy (GTDB): domain Bacteria; phylum Pseudomonadota; class Alphaproteobacteria; order Sphingomonadales; family Sphingomonadaceae; genus Allosphingosinicella. Next base: position 2,299 of record JAQGLF010000254.1, on the reverse strand, counting down.
GGACATCTTCCACCGCTATCCGGCGGCGGAGGGCCATGCCTATGTCATCGGCGGCTTCACCGCGAGCTATTTGCGGCGCGGCAATATCGTCCTGATCCCGGTGCGGCTCGGCGTCGGCGCCCGGCTCGGCGTCAATGCCGGCTATATGCGCTTCTCCGAGAAGAACCGCTGGCTGCCCTTCTAGGCTGAGACGTCACGCCGCCTTGCTCAGGATGATCGGCCGGTGGCCCCGGCTGTGCGTGCCGGTGCCGCGCGCGGTCGCCGCGGCGAGCGGCAGGGCGGTCGCGCAGAAGCCGCATTCGGCCGAGACGCGGCCGATATGCCAGTGGGTGCGGCCGCAGCCGGGGCAGTGGTTCACTTCGTCCTCGCGATAGACGACGCAATAGCCGCGGCTCTGCGGGTCGTGCGCGAAGCCTTCGTTGCCGACCGGTAAGATGGAAAGCGCCATCGCCATTCTTCCTTCTGCTTCGGCGAAGAGGAGGGGAAAACGTCGCCGGGTCGCGGCCATTGGCGCCGCGAACGGCCCTGTCAGCCCCCGAAATCCCGCCGTTCCAAAAGGATACGCCGTTCCGCACGGCGTTAACGGCGTTCAGCTGGCCATCCGCCGGAGCGTCTCCACCTGGTCCGCCTCGGCCGCCGGCTTGTCGTTGCGGATGCGCGAGATGCGGGGGAAGCGCATGGCGAGACCGGATTTGTGGCGACGGCTTTCGTGGATCGAATCGAAGGCGATCTCGAGCACGAGGCTCTTCTCCACCTCGCGCACCGGTCCGAAACGCTCGACCGTGTGGCTGCGGATCCAGCGGTCGAGCCAGATCAATTCCTCGTCGGTGAAGCCGAAATAGGCCTTGCCCACCGGGAGCAGCTCGCCGTCCCCGGTCCAGCAGCCGAACGTATAATCGGAATAATAAGAGGAGCGCTTGCCGCTGCCGCGCTGGGCGTACATCAGCACGCAATCGGCGACGAGCGGGTCGCGCTTCCATTTGTACCAGAGACCGGTGCGGCGGCCGGCGACGTAGGGACTGTCGCGCCGCTTCAGCATCACGCCCTCGATCGAGGCGTCGCGGGCGCCGGCGCGGATCTCCTCCAGCGCCTCGAAACTCTCCGCCTCGATCAAGGCGGAGAGGTCGAACCGCTCCGGATCGAGCTTCGGCACGAAGGCCTCGAGCCGCGCCCGCCGCTCGGTCCAGGGAAGGCTCCGCAGATCCTCGCCGCCGTCGAACAATATGTCGTAAAGCCGGACGAAGGCCGGAAAGTCGCGCAGCATCTTCGGCGAGACGAGCTTGCGGCCGAGCCGCTGCTGGAGCGCGTTGAAGCTCGCCGCGCCGCCGCCATGCTCCTCCGCGCCCTGGAATGCGCCCTTGACCAGCAGCTCGCCGTCGAGGACGCCGGCCTGGCCGAAGGCTTCGGCCACTTCGGGATAGCTGCGGGTGATGTCGTCGCCGGCGCGGCTGTAGAGGCGGGTCTCGGCGCCGACGCGGACGATCTGGACGCGGATGCCGTCCCATTTCCATTCGGCGGCGAAATCGCCGAGCGAGACGCGCAGATCGTCGAGCGGATGGGCCAGCATGAACGGCCGGAAGACCGGCACGTCGGACGATGTCGGCTGGACGCCGCGACCCTCCGCCCAGGCGAAGAGCGGAAGATAAGGCGGGCCGATGCCGTGCCACACCTCCTCGACCGCGTCGACGTCGAGGCCGAAGGCCAAAGCCAGCGCGGTCTTCGCCAGCCGGGCGGAGACGCCGAGCCGAAGCTCGCCGGTCGCCAGCTTGAGCAAGGCGTAGCGGCCGCTGGCATCGAGATGGTCGAGCATCTGCGCCAGCGCCGCCGGCGCCTCCACCCGGCCGAGGCTGCGCAGCCGCTCGACCACATTGGCGATGCGCAGGCTGCCGTCGTCGATCTCCGCCGGCTGATCGACCCGCTTCGGCCAGAGCAGGGAAACCGTCTCGGCCATGTCGCCGACATAGTCCCAGCTCATGTAGAGCAGGACCGGATCGACGCGTTCCTCGACGATGCCCCGGATCGCCGCCGGCTTGACGCCCGGCAGGTCGAGCTCGCCGGTCAGGGCCGCCATCGCCCAGCCGCGGTCGGGATCCGGGGTGCGGCGGAGATAATCGCCGATCAGCTTCAGCTTGCCGTTGCGCGAGCGGGTATAGACCAGGGCGTCGAGAAGCTGGGAAAAGTCGCGCATTGTCCCCGTAACGAAAGGGAGAGCGGGTGTTTCCAATCCTCCCCTGCCTTTGCAGGGGAGGGGGACCGGCCGTAGCGAAGCTAAGGCTGGTGGAGGGGCAGGCGCAGAGCG
>JAQGLF010000230.1 GCA_028293025.1 Alphaproteobacteria bacterium | reverse complement strand
TCGTCGGCCGTTCGGGGCCGTTCGCGGTCACCGTCGAAGCGCCGCCCTTTCACGCCTGCGGGGTGCGGACCACCACCCTCGCCCCCTTCGCGGACATGGCGCCCTATCGGCGCCTCGCCGACGGCTTCGAGGCGGGCCGTCACGCCAGCAAGGTGGGACCGGTGAACGGCACGGTCGGCAATGTCGACACCAGCGGCGGCGGCGAAATGTGGAAGCGGGCCGATGCCAGGGACGAGGCTTTGCTGGTCTTCATCGCCACCCCGGTCGCCGCGATCCGGGCGAAGGGCGACGATGCGGTGCAGGTCCGCTTCGTCCACCAGCTGGTCGATCCGGGGGCGCATTAGGCTTGTTCCGCAACGGGTTATCACCGACTACCGTATTCACCCGGTCCTGACACGCGCCTTTCTTTGGCTCATGAGGCGTCAACCGTGGCGCTGGTCGTGCGGCCAGGGACCGAAGCCGATCATCCCCCCACGAGGATTGCTTCGGTCCCGCTTCGCCTCCGCCTGCCGCCTTTGGAGCCCGCCATCGAGACGGCGGCAAGGATCAGCCACGGCTCGATCGCGAGGTTGATGAGGAGGTGCGACCAGATGCAGGGCGCCACCTGCCGGCCGGCCGCCAGATAGACGATGCCGAGGAGCGCGCCGAGGCCCGCGGTGCTGAGCGTCGCGCCCAGCGCCACCCGCCATTGCCGGGCGAACAGGCCCCAGACCCCATGCGCGGCGCCGAAGATCGCGGCGGACCAGGCGATCTGGGCGAGCGCCGACGCGCCGTCGCCCGCGGCCCAGTCCATCACCATCTTGCGGAACCACAGCTCCTCGAACGTGCCGGTGACGATCGCGAAGGGGATGGCGAGCAGCTTCAGCCAGTGCCACGAAAACATGTGCTCGGCGACCAGCGGCATCGCCCGCATCGTATAGGCGATGTAGCCGAGCGCGATCGCCGCCGCGAGCAGCCAGGCCCGCCAGAATTGCGAATCGAAGCCGTAGAGGCGGAGCAGCACGCCCGGCCGCGATCCGATGAGGGCGAAGGTGAACGGTATCGCCTCGGCGAACAGGATCAGGCTCAGGATCAACAGGGTCTTCCTGATCGGGCTCATGCCGTCCTCCGCTCCAACCGATTCTTTCGGCCGCAGTGAACTTTGTATATCAAAGTTCTTTCGTCGACAATAGAAAAGATGGAGGGGGTGGCAGGCCGGCGGAACGGGGCGTCGGGCGCGGCGTTCCGCCCGAACCCATTGAGGAGCCCGCTCATGCTTCGCCCGATCGCTTTCGCCGCCGCCGCTTTGTCGCTGTCCCTCGCCCCCGCCGCACCAGCCGCCGCCAAGGGCTGCATCAAGGGCGCCCTCGTCGGCGGCGTCGCCGGCCATTATGTCGGCAAGGGTCATGCGCTGGCCGGCGCCGCCGTCGGCTGCATTGCCGGCCGCCATATGGCCAAGAAGCACGCTCAGGCCCGCGCTGCCGGGCATCGCTGAGCGGAAGGCCGGATCGCCGCAGCTTCGGTCCGACTTGCCTGCCGGAGGACGATCCGTCGGCGGCCCGCGGGCCCGCGGGAACGCCCGCCTCCCGCGCCTCGTTGTCCGCGCGAGGGAGCCGAGCCATGCCGGATTTCGCCGCCCTGCGCGAGGAGATGGTCGCGCGGCAGATCGCCCGCCGCGGCATAACCGGACGCCGCCTCCTCGATGCCTTCCGCGAGGTGCCGCGCGAGGAATTCGTGCCGGAAAGCGTGCGCGACCTCGCTTATGAGGACGGGCCGCTGCCGATCGAGGCGGAGCAGACCATCTCCCAGCCTTATATCGTCGCATTGATGATCGACGCCGCCGGCCTCGCGCCGGGGGACAAATTGCTCGAGATCGGCGCAGGCTCCGGCTACGCCGCGGCGGTGATGAGCCGGATCGCCGACGAGGTCGTGGCGATCGAACGCCGGCCCGAGCTCGCCCGCCTGGCCCGCGCGCGAATGGCGCGGCTGGGCTATGATAATGTCCGCATCGTCGAGGGCGACGGCAGCATCGGCCTGCCCGGGGAAGCGCCGTTCGAAGCGATCCTCGTCGCGGCGAGCGGCAGCCACGTCCCCGACGTCCTGCGCGCGCAGCTCGCGACCGGCGGCGTGCTGGTGATGCCGCTGGGCGCGCCGGACGCCCTGCAGAAGCTGGTCAAGGTGACGCGCCGGAGCGCGGACGAATATGAAGAGGAGGATCTGGGGCCGGTCCGCTTCGTGCCCCTGATCGGCCGCGAAGGCTGGCGCGCGCCCGATGAAATTACGGCACCGCTTCCGGAGCTGATCCGCCGCGCCGCCGAGCCGCTCCCCGACCTCGACGACCCTGGGTTCGGCGAGATGTTCGACCGCTTCGCCGCCGCCCGCCTGGTGTTGCTCGGCGAAGCCAGCCACGGCACCTCGGAATTCTACCGCGCCCGCGCCGCCATTACCCGCCGGCTGATCGAGCATCACGGCTTCAGCATCGTCGCGGTCGAGGCCGACTGGCCCGACGCGGCGAATGTCGACCGCTGTGTCCGCCACCGGCCGAAGCGGGAAGGGGAAGAAGCGAGCTTCGAGCGCTTTCCCACCTGGATGTGGCGCAACACCGACGTCGACGCCTTCGTCCGCTGGCTGCGGCGGTACAATCAGGGCCGCGCCCATGAGGAGATGGCGGGTTTCTACGGCCTCGACCTCTACAATCTCGGCGGCTCGATGCGCGCCGTGATCGACTATCTCGAGGGCGTCGATCCCGAGGCGGCGAAGGTGGCCCGGCGGCGCTACGGCTGCCTCGAGCCCTGGAGCCGCGACCCCGCCGCCTATGGCCGGATGGCGGTCACCGAAGGCTATGGCCGCTGCGAGGTCGGCGTCACCCGGATGCTGAAGGACATGATGGCGCGGCGGATGGAATGCGCGCGGCCCGAATGCGACGAATGGCTCGATGCCGCCGCCAATGCCCGCTTGGTCCGCAACGCCGAGGAATATTATCGCGTGATGTATCAGGGCTCCGCCGAGAGCTGGAATTTGCGCGACACCCATATGTACGAGACGCTCTGCCAGATCCTCGAGGCGAAGGGGCCGGCGGCCAGGGCAATCGTCTGGGCGCATAACAGCCATATCGGCAACGCCGCCTTCACCGAGATGGGGCGGGAGCGCGAGGAGCTGAACATCGGCCAGCTCGTCAAGGAGAGGTTCGGCGAGCAGGCGCGGCTGATCGGCTTCGGCACCCATACAGGCACGGTCGCCGCCGCCGACGATTGGGACGCGCCCATGCAGGTGAAGGCGGTGCGGCCGTCTTTGCCCGACAGCTATGAAAGGATGAGCCACGATGCGGGCGTGCCGGCATTCCTCCTCGATTTGCGGCATGGGGTGACGGAGCGGGCGCTGGAGGAGGCGCTGACGACGCCGCGGCTGGAGCGCTTCATCGGCGTCATCTACCGGCCGGAGACCGAGCGCTGGAGCCATTATGCCGAGGCGGTGCTCCCGAACCAGTTCGACGCCTGGGTCTGGTTCGACGAGACCAGAGCGGTGACGCCGCTGGCGGGCGAGCATGAAGCGGAGGCAAAGGGGGCCGAGGAGACTTATCCTTTCGGATTGTGAGGCCGGCAATTCGTCATGCCGGACCTATTCGCCGCCTCCTTCCCTCGGCCGATGGACGACCGGCGGACGTGGCGATTGAGACCCAGCGTGAGATCGCCTATTCCCTGCTCTCGAGGGGGCGGCGAAATGTCGGAGGATGGCGAACAGGCGGACCCGAGGCCCGCGCACCCGCTGGACGCAATGGCCGCCGCGCCCGATCATCACGCGGTGCTGATGGAGAATGGCCAGGTCCGCATCCTCGATACGCGGCTCGGGCCGGGCGAGCAGACCCCGGTTCACGCCCATGAATGGCCCGGCGCCCTCTATGTCCTGAGCTGGAGCGACTTCGTCCGCCGCGACGCGGACGGCGCCGTCATGGCGGATTCGCGGACGATGGCGTCCCGGCCGCAAGCGGGCGACGCGCTCTGGCTGCCGCCGCTGCCTCCGCACCGGGTCGAGAATGTGGGCGGCGGCGATCTCCACATCATCGCCGTCGAGCTGAAGCCGCAGATCCTGCCCCGGGAAGCGCCGTGACCCACGATCCGAAACGGCTGCGCGAGATCATGGCGGATGCGGCGCCGCCGGAGCTGGAGCTGGCTTTCCGGCCGATGTTCGGCGGCATCATGGCCTATGCGGAGGGCAAGGCCTTCGCCTCGCTTTCGGATGTCGGCATGGCGGTGAAGGCGAAGGGGCCGCTGATGGTCGAATTCCTCGCGGTCGAAGGCGCGCAGCCCTTGCGCTACAAGCCCGGGGCGCCGCCGAGCAAATCCTATGTGACGGTGCCGGACGCGATGCTCGACGACCGTGACGCGCTGCGCGACTGGCTCGTCCGCGCGGCCGCCGCGCTCTAGCAGGGCAGGGGGATTCGTATTCAGGCGATGCCGGGGACGAACCGCGCGACGCGGGCCGCATAGGCTTCGTAGGCGGCGCCGAAACGGTCGCGCAGCAGGCGTTCCTCGACGCGGACCCGAAGCGCGGTGCCGAGGACGAAGAGGGGGATTCCGGCAATCAGCTGGGCCTCGTGGCCAAGCGCCGCGGCGAGAGCGAGGAAGAAGGCGGCCATGCCCGCATAGATCGGGTGGCGAAGGCGGGCGAAGACGCCCGTCGTCACCAGCTGATGGTCCTCGCGCATGCGCGCGGCGATGCTCCAATTGGCGCCCATCGCGCGCGTCGCCGCGACGAATAGGAAGATGGCGAGCGCCATCAAGGTGGCAACCACCGCTGCGGTGGCGATCGACGCCGGGCTCGTCGCGGACAGGGTCAGGCGGGTCGGGCCGAAGCCGACGCAGGCGATGCCGAGCATCTGCAAAGCGATGCCGATCCGCGACAGGCCCGATCGCCGGCCGCCGCTCCCGGACGCGCCGGCGGCGAGGCTCGTGCGGATCAGCATGGCGAAGAAGAGGATGCCCCCGACCGACATGAAGATCAGCCCCGGCGCGCCGATCGGCTGCGCGAGCAACGCTGTCGAAGCCATGAGCAACTCCCCCTCTGCCGGCTGCTTAGAGCATTGCGCGAAAAGGTGGGTACCGGCTTTTCGCAAAAAGCAATGCGGTAAAAAAGACTTCTAGAGCAGTGGGCGATTCAATCTAATCGCCCACTGCTCTAGAGCCCTTTCCATCCAGATGGAAACGGCTCCAGCCTTTTCATCGCCGCGTTTGCCGGGGCCGGCAGGGTGTCCCACCTGCCTCGCAACCGCTCCAGCACAAGGCGCCGCGGCCCGTCTGCGCCGCGCAAAGGCTCTGGCGGGGCGAGGCGGCCTTTGCTAAGCGCCCACGACGCCCTTAATGGGTTTCAGGCCGCACCCGTAGCTCAGCTGGATAGAGCGCTGCCCTCCGAAGGCAGAGGCCACAGGTTCGAATCCTGTCGGGTGCGCCAACCATTCCAATGACTTAGCGGCATTTCCGGTCTCTCCAGAAGAGTCGTAATTCCTGCCTCATTCCCGAGGCTTGCAGCCTCGCGTCCGGATATTCGTGGCCAAGAGACCATTTGTCTGCACCGTCGGCGCTCACCTCCCGCCTCACCGGTACGCTCGGCTCGACCGTGCTGCCGATCTTCTGCGCCTGCTCGGCGCCGGCGGCGGCGTGCTCCGCAACATCTCGCGCCAGATCACGACCAGCACGTTGAGCCGCGCGACCTCGGCCTCGGCGCGTGACCGGCGCCTGCATCGGCCTGCTCATCGTCGTCGCGCCGGGCAAGGACGCGCCGCTTCAGCCCTTACCGCCGAAGGAAAAGCAGGAAGATCAGCAGCAGGAGGAGGAGCAGAAGCCACAGCAGGAAGCACCACCAGCAATAGCGCGGTCCCCCGCCTCCATGCTCTTCGCCGCTCCCGGGGCGTGTGACGACGACGGGTGGCCGGTCCGGCTGGCCGACGATGA
>JAQGLF010000227.1 GCA_028293025.1 Alphaproteobacteria bacterium | reverse complement strand
CCTGCTTGAAATAATCGTCGACCTGCTCGACCACTTCGACGACGCGCCACAGGCGCAGATCGCCGGTGGTTGCGTCGAGCTTGGCGCGGATGTCGTTCTCGGCGCCGTAGCGGGAGCGGGCGGCGCGTTGGATCGCATCCTCCATCGCTTCGATGACGATGGCGCGATCGATCAATTTCTCGCGGGCGACGGCGTCGGCGATCGCGATCAGCTCGGCCCGGTTGGCGGAGACGCCGCCCTGGGCGGCAGTGGCTGCAGTGGTGGCCATGTCTTTCAGTCCTGTCCTTCTTCGATTTTGATGGAGTCGGCGCCTTCGGCCGAGAGCGGCGCGGTGGCGGCGATGAGCCTGTCGGTCATGACCAGCTTGGCCGAGTGGATGGCGGCGAAGGGAAGGCCGGTCGGCCCCATTCCCGGCACGTCGACCAGCACCGTCCCGCTTTCGGCGCCGAGCAGGAGCCCGGCGAACACCTTGCGGCCATCGAGCTTCTCGGCGAGCACGATGCGCGCTTCGTGGCCCTTCCAGTCGTCGAAATCCTCGAGGCGCGTGAGCGGCCGGTCGATCCCGGGCGAGCTGACCTCGAGCCGATAGGCATGTTCGATCGGGTCCGCTTCGTCGAGCAGCTCGGAGACGCGCCGCGACAGCCGCGCGCAATCGTCGAGCGTCAGCTGCCGCGTCTTCGGGTCTTCCGCCATCACCTGCAGCGTCGGGTCGGAGGTGCCGCCGATCATCTTGACGCGCACCAAGGCGAGCCCCTCGGCCTGCGCCGCCGGCTCGATCATCCTCGTCACTTCGGCGATATCCGCCATTCGTCCTCGTCGCTCCTGAAACCAAAACTTCCCGGCGCCGGCCCCGTCCCCGGGACCAGCCTCAACGTCTAACGATGTCGAGGAAGGTGAGCCGCATATAGGCGTGGCTGCGGGGACGGGCAAGCGCCAAAGGCCCGACGCGGCGAAACCCATGCAACCCAATGCCCGGTCGCAGGTTGTCACGGAGATGAAACGGACAAAATGTGCGACGATCGGAGCGGCGGCCGCCCTGCTGCTCTGCACTGCGGCCCAGGCACAGGCCGGCGACGACCCGCCGCCCGGGCGCGACCGGCTGGTGACGATCGGCATCGGCCCTCAGATCTTTCCGAAATATCCCGGCGCCGACACCTATCAGCTGGCGCCCTTGCCGCATTTCGACATCCGGCATGTCGGCGATCCGATCCACTTCTCGGCGCCGGACCAGGGGACCGGAATCGGCCTGCTCGGCGCCGGCAGCCGCGTGGATTTCGGGCCGGTCGTTCGGCTCCAGGGGAAGCGGAAGGAAAAGGACGTCGGGGCGCCGGTCGGCAATGTCGGGTTCACCGTCGAGGCGGGCGGCTTCGTCCAGGCCTGGCTGCTTCCGAGCCTCCGGCTGCGGGCGGAAGCGCGCAAGGGGATTGGCGGCCATAAGGCCTGGGTCGGCTCGCTCGGCGCCGACGCAGTGATCCGCGACAAGGATCGGACCCTGTTCTCGCTCGGGCCGCGGCTGCGCCTGTCCGACGCCCGCTACCAGCGCGCCTATTTCGGAGTGACGCCGGCGGCGGCGCTCAGGACCGGCCTTCCCGCTTATGCGCCGCGCGGCGGCCTCTACGCCGTCGGCGCGGAGACGAGCCTCGTCCATCAGTTCAGCCCGATTTGGGGCATGTCGGCTTATGCGGGCTATGACCGCCTGATCCGCGACGCGGGCGATTCTCCGATCGTCCGGCGCTTCGGCAGCCGGGACCAGTTTTCCGCCGGCCTCGGACTCACCTATACGTTCACGCTCCACCGCCGCTAGAGCATTGCGCGAAAAAGCGGGGACCGGTTTTTCGCAAAGAAGCAATGCGGCAACAAACGCTCTAGGAATCCTGATGCGCAGCCTGTTCCTTCTCCTGCTCCTGCTTGCCGCGTGCAATTCCGGAGCCGCAAGCGGGGGAGCCGCCGCGGCCGACACCGGCGGCCGCATCGACGGTACCGGCGGCGCCGCGCCGTCGACGCCGGTCGACCAGGCGCCGTTCGCGGTCCAGGAGCTGGCGCGGTTCGACGGGCCGTGGGCGATGGCCTTCCTGCCCGGCGGCGCGGCGCTGGTGACGGAGACCGCGGGGCGCCTGAAGCTCTGGCAGGCGGGACGGCCGACGCTCGACGTCGCCGGCGTGCCGGCGGTGGCCGAAGTCGGCCAGGGCGGCCTGCTCGACGTCGTCCTCTCGCCCCGCTTCGCCGAAGACAATCTCGTCTACCTGACCTATTCGGAGCCGGGGCCGGGCGGCAGCGGCCTCGCGCTGGCGCGGGGCAGGCTGGTGCGCGGGCCCGACGGCGCCCGGCTCGACGGGCTGCAGGTGATCTGGCGCGACGAGGCGCGGGGCCGCGGCGGCCAGTTCGGCGCGATCGTCCTGTTCGCGCCGGACGGCAACAGCCTCTATCTGAGCTCGGGCGAGCGCCAGCGCTTCACGCCGGCGCAGGATCCGAACCAGCCGATCGGCAAGATCCTGCACCTCACCCTCGACGGCAAGCCGGCCCCCGGCAATCCCGGCGCCGGAAAGACCGGCGCGGCTTCTTTCGTCCTGTTCGACCCGCCCCGCAACACCGAGGCGGCGAGGACCGCCACGGGCCGCCGGGTGACGCTCGCCGGCGCGAATCCGGCGCCGGCCGAGACCTGGAGCAGCGGCCACCGCAACCCCTATGGCCTCGCCTTCGGACCCGACGGCAAGCTCTGGGAGACGGAGATGGGACCGAAGGGCGGCGACGAGCTCAACCTCATCCTGCCCGGCCGCAATTACGGCTGGCCGATCGTGTCGAACGGCGACAATTACGACGGCACGCCGATCCCCGACCATCCGACCCGCCCGGAGTTCGAGGCGCCGAAGCTCTGGTGGAACCCCAGCATCTCGCCGTCGAGCCTGCTCGTCTACAGCGGCAACCTCTTCCCGGAGTGGAAGGGCAGCGGCTTCATCGGCGCGCTGTCGGCCCAGGCCCTGATCCACGTCACCCTCCACGGCGACAAGGCCTCCAAGGCGGAGCAATGGGACATGGGCGCCCGCATCCGCTTCGTCACCCAGGGCCCGGACGGCGCCATCTACCTGCTCGAGGACGGCTCGCCCGGCCGGCTGCTGCGGCTGGCGCCGAAGCACTAGATCCGGCGATAACGGAAGTACCAGACCTCGCGGCCCTGGCGGCGGGCCTTCGCCTCGTAGCGTGTCTCCGGCCAGCCGCCCGGACGGGTGAGGAAGTCGTCGGCACCCTCCGCCAGCCATTCGAAATCGCGGCGGCCGCTCATGATCATCATCGACCAGCGACAATAGACTGGGTCGTCGGTGCCGAGCCGGAACTCGCCGCCCGGCTTCAGCTTGGCAGCGATCAGGTCGAGCGGCCCCGGATTGACCATCCGCCGCTTCGCGTGCCGCGCCTTCGGCCAGGGATCGGGGTGGAGCAGATAGACGAAGGAGAGCGAGGCGTCGGGAAAGCGTTCGAGCAGCGGCAGCGCATCGCCGCGATGGACACGGACATTGGCCAGATGGCCGTCGCGGATATGGGCGAGCGCGCCGACGACGCCGTTCAGGAACGGCTCGGCGCCGACGAAGCCGTGATCGGGCAGGAGGTCGGCGCGGTAAGCGAGATGCTCGCCCGAGCCGAAACCGATCTCGAAATGGAGCGGGCGCTCATCGCCGAACAGGGCGCGAGAATTCAGCTCCCCGTCTTCCGGCACGCTCAATACCGGCAGCAGCTGCTCGACCAGCGCCGCCTGCCCCGCACGCAGCTTATGCCCGGACTGGCGGCCGTAGAGGCGGCGGAGGGTGGTCGGATCAGGCATCGGTCCGCGCTACGGTTTCAGCGAACCCGAAAGCAAGATGGCCACTGGGAAAAACGGCGCAGCGCGACGCGGCCTCAGCGCATCTGTTCGAGCAGTCCCGACGCGAGAGCGCGAGCGAGTGCGTCGCCCTGCGCCGTCGCCCAGGACGTGTGGACATCGCCGCCAAGCATATTCCTCTTGTCCTCCTCGGTGAGGGTTTGCGGGCCCGTTCCCGCCCGCGGCGCACGTATCGCCGCCATCACCGGAGCGCCGAAACTCCTTCCGCGCACCCTGCCTGATGAATCGACCAGCAAGGTGCAAGGAAGCGCCCCACCGCTCGGCAGAGCAGCGAGCGGGCCCGTACGCGGGCCGGAGGAAAGTGCCGCGAGGATCTTCTTGCCGCCGTTCGGCTCGATCAGCAGCGGCAGATCGCCTGCGGCCATCGTCGCCAGCCGCTCGTGCGCGCCGCGATAGTCGAGAGGCTTCTGGCTGGAGGTGAGCAGCGAGACGATGTCGAAGCGGCCGTTCGCATATTTTCGCCGCAGAGCCGCGAGGTCTCGCGCCTCGATAAGACACGGCACGCACCATTCTGCCCATAACGAGATGATCGTCGTGCGGCCGCGCAGCTTGCGCAGCGACGTCGCACCATGCTCGTCCATCACCCGGATGGCGGGCAGTGGCAGGCTGACCCGCTCGAACAAAAGCGCCATGAAATTATTGGCGAGCGATGTCCCGTCGAAAAGCCGCTGCGAAGATGGCGCCGCACCGGCCGCGCGGGTTCCGGCGAGCGCAACCAGGCCGGCAAGCATTGTCCGTCGATCCACGAATATCCTTCCCTGTGTGACCCGAGAGCGCAGGCTAGCTATTTGCCCGTGTCGTTCGAGACGAGACGTATCCGACTTCCCTCGACCGCCCAGAGCCTTCGATTCTGCGTCGTCCCGACGAACAGCGGCAGCCTCGCGCCGAGCGAGGAAAAGACGTGAATTTCAGTCGGCACCGGATCGAGCAAATGGGTGACCACGCCGCCGGCGAGCTTGCCGCCGTCCGGCACTCCGGCCACTTCGCCGCGCGCCGGCATATCGATGCAGGAATGGGTAAAGGCTCGCATCTCTCCCGCCTTGCCGTCAGGTCCGACCTCGACGCGATAATGGCCGCCGAGCGGCACCGCCTCGTTCTTCGTCTGCGGCGTCAGGAAATAGACGAGGGTCGACCCGCCCGGAGCCGAAGGCGGCAGCACCACGACGTTGAACGGCGCGCTGGCGCAGGCGCGAGCGCCTGCCGCGACCAGCTTCTCCCGCGCCGCCCGCACTGCGGCGATCATTGCCTTGCGCGCCGGGCTGAGCGTGCGATCGTCGGACGGCCCGATGACCCGGCTCGAGACCAGTTTGCCATCACGGAAGTCGGCGACGTAGACGGCGTGGGGGTCAGCCGCATCCTTGTCGTAGAAGACAAGCTCCGGCGCATTGGCCGGCCCGTCGACGATCCAGCCGCCGGAAGCCGACAGGTCGGGAAGCTTGGCTCTGGCGTCGTCGGTGCCGTGCCACGCTGCCTGGTCATAGGCGTATATCAGCGCGCCGCGATCGACAGCCAGCCCGATCGCCCCCTGATCCGCGCTCGAGATGGCCGGCGCCGGCGCCGATGCGGTCGCCGGCGCCGCGAAGCCGGCGAGCAACCAGATCAAAAATCCATTCATTTCCAGCCCCTGCGAAGCGCGAGGAGGCTGGCAGCGAAGGCGCTCGGCGGCAAGCGGTAATCCGCTTGCCGACCGATCCTACAGCGCCGCCTTCAGCTTCTCGACGAGATCGGTCTTTTCCCAGCTGAATAGGTCGCCTTCCGCCTTGCGGCCGAAATGGCCGTAGGCGGCGGTCGGCTCGTAGATCGGCTTGTTGAGGGCGAGATGGGTGCGGATGCCGCGCGGGGTCAGCCTGACCAGGGTCGGCAATACTTCCTCGAGCCGGGCGGCGGTGACGCCGTTGCGCTCGGTGCCGTGGAGATCGACGTAGAGCGACAGCGGCTCGGCGACGCCGATCGCGTAGGAGAGCTGGATCGTGCAGCGCTTGGCGATGCCGGCGGCGACGATGTTCTTGGCGAGATAGCGCGCCACATAGGCGGCGGAACGGTCGACCTTGGTCGGGTCCTTGCCCGAAAAGGCGCCGCCGCCATGCGGGCTGGCGCCGCCATAAGTGTCGACGATGATCTTGCGGCCGGTGAGGCCGGCATCGCCGTCCGGCCCGCCGATCTCGAAATTGCCGGTCGGGTTGACGAAAATATCCTCCTCGGCCGGCAGCCAGCCCTGGGGCAGTATTTCGCCGAGGATGGTCTTCACATAAGCGCGCAGCTTCGCCTGGCCTTCGTCGTTGCTGAGCTCGGCCGAATGCTGGGTCGAGACGACCAACGCAGTGGCGCGGACAGGCGCGCCGTTCTCATATTGGAGCGTCACCTGGCTCTTGGCGTCGGGCTGAAGGAAGGCGGCCTCGCCGGAATGGCGGTCCGCTGCCATCCGCTCGAGGATGCGGTGCGAATAATAGAGCGTGGCGGGAAGCAGATCGGGTGTCTCGTCGGTGGCATAGCCGAACATGATGCCCTGGTCGCCGGCGCCTTCGTCCTTGTTGCCGCTGGCGTCGACGCCCTGGGCGATGTCGGCCGACTGGCCGTGGAGGAAGCAGGCGAATACGGCACTCTGCCAGTGGAAGCCGCTCTGCTCGTAGCCGATGCGGCGGACGACGCCGCGCGCTGCCTCCTCGATCCGCTGCAGGCCCTCGGGCGTGATGTCGCCGCCTTCGCTGATCAGCGACCGGTCCTTCGAGCGGACCTCGCCGGCGAGGACGATACGTTGCGTCGTCACCAGGGTCTCGCACGCCACCCGCGCCTCCGGGTCGGTCGCCAGGAACAGGTCGACGACGGCGTCGGAAATCTGGTCGGCGACCTTGTCGGGATGGCCTTCGGAGACCGATTCGGACGTGAAGAGGTAGTTGCTGCGCATCGAAAACGGCCTCGCTGAAAGCTCTGACTCTCGGGGGATCAGGATATAAAGATATCCTTATATGTGGCGCTCCTAGCGCCTCCTGCGGCCGACTGCAATCGCTGTCGCGGCGAGCAGCAAGGCGAAGAGGAGCGGCAGGAGATTGCCGAAGCGGGCGAACGGCGTCGCCGCCTTCGGCGCGGGCAAATGGCCGTCGATGATTCCGGCCGTCCGCCAGGGAAGGCTTTGCACGACACGGCCGTCGGCATCGATCAAAGCGGAGATGCCGGTGGGCGTGGCGCGGACGATGGGCAGGCCCTCTTCGAGCGCCCTCAGCCGCGCCTGGGCGAGGTGCTGCGGCGGCCCCCAGCGGCCGAACCAGGCGTCGTTGGACGGATTGAACAGGAATTTCGGACGATTCGCCCGGTCGACCACCTCGCCGGAGAAGATGATCTCGTAGCAGAGCTGGAGGCCGACCTTGCCGATCAGCGGCAAATCGAAGCTGCGCGGGCCCGGCCCGGCGTCGAAATCGGTGTCGCCCGGCGCGAGGCGGGAGAGGCCGATGCGCGAGAGGATCGGCCGCATCGGCAGATATTCGCCATAAGGGACGAGATGCGCCTTGTCGTAGCGGGCGAGGACGCGGCCGGCCCCGTCGAGCGCGAAGACGCTGTTGGTCGCGCTGGTGGCAAGCATTCCGTCGGCCGAGCGCCAGGTGACGCCGCCGGTGAGAAGAAGGCTGCCGGGCCCGGCGACGGCGCCGAGGCGGCGGCGGAGCTGCTCGGCGCCTTCGCGGTAAAGGGGGTCGGCGAGGCCGGTCTCGAGCGGCGGCGTGATCGCCGCCTCCGGCCAGAGCAGCAATTGCGGCTGCGGTCCCGGGACGCCCGACAGGCCGACCAGCCGGTCGATATGGCCGGCGACCTGGTCCGGCTTCCACTTCTCGGCCTCGCCGATATCGGGCTGGACGATGCGCAGGCTGACGGCCGTGGCGGGCGGCGCCGAGGCGAAACCGGCGAGGACCAGGCCGAGCAGGATCGGCGGCAGGCCGGCCGCCGCGGCCGCCCGCCCGCGGCCCTGCGCGGCGAGGAGCAAAGCACCGGCCAGCAGCATCAGGATGCCGGAGAGGCCGTACGTGCCGACGAGGATGGCGAGGCGGGAGAGCGCGGTCGGCAGCAAGACCACGCCGGCCGGGTTCCAGGCGAAGCCGGTGAAGAGGCTGGCGCGCAGCCACTCGGTGACGATCCACGCCGCCGCGAACAGGAGCACGAAGCGAAGAGTGTCGCGACCACCCCATCGCCAGGCCAGGCCGGCCGCGACCGCCGGATAGAGTGCGAGATAGAGCGAGAGGAGAAGGACCGCGACCCAGCCGAACCAGGCCGGCATCGCCGCCTGATAAGTGAAGGCGGTGGCGATCCAGTTCAGCCCAAGGGCGAAATGACCGGCGCCGAACCACCAGCCGCGGGCCAAAGCGGAGCGGATATGCGGCGCGCCGCCGACGAGGGCGAGGAGGAGGGCGAAGGCGGCGAGGGTCAGCGGCCACCATCCGACCGGTTGGAAGCCGAAGGCCGATACGATCCCGATGAGGAAGGCGGCGAGGAGCGGCTTCACGCCGGTCGAAGCGGCCCATCCCGCAGCCGGGAGGACGGACGGAGCGGCTGCAGTCGAATCCTCGGCATCGGCCATCGGCCGGCCCTAATCGATTCCCGCCGCTGCTGGAAAATTGTTTCTGGCCGCCACGCCTGGCGCATTCCGGCCGCCGCCAAAATCTTCTAGAACCATGCCATGACCGAGCGCCCGCCTTTCCACCTCGCCTTCCCCGTCCACGATCTCGCGGCGGCGCGCGCTTTTTACGGCGGCCTGCTCGGCTGCCCCGAGGGACGCAGCGCCGCCGAATGGGTGGATTTCGATTTTTTCGGTCACCAGATCGTCGCCCATCTCGACCCCCAAATGCAGCCGCGCCGGCACCGCAATCCGGTGGACGGGCACGACGTCCCCGTGCCGCATTTCGGCGCGGTGCTGCCGATGGCGGAATGGGAGGCGCTGGCAGAGCGGCTTCGGGCGGCGGGCGGAGTCGATTTCGTGATCGCGCCGACGGTCCGGTTCAAGGGCGATCCCGGCGAGCAGGCGACGATGTTCTTCCTCGACCCTTCGGGCAACGCGCTCGAGATCAAGGCGATGCGGGATCCGGCGAACCTCTTCCGCAAATAGACACCGGCTATTCCGCCGCGACCGCGACGACGTCGCTGGAGGGCACTGCGGGCTTCGCCGGCGGCGAGGGCCTCGGCGCCCGCCTCTGCTCTTCGGCAAACCAGGCAGCAGTGGCTTCGAGTCCCTGCTCCAGCTCTATCTTCGGCTCCCATCCGAGCAGCGCCCTAGCGCGGCCGATATCGGGCCGGCGGCGGTGCGGATCGTCGGTCGGCAAAGGCCGATAGACGATCCGGGACCGCGAGCCGGTGAGCCGAAGCACCCGGTCGATGAGGTCGACGACCGTCAGCTCCCCCGGATTGCCGAGGTTGACCGGACCGTCGGCGACGTCGCTGTCCATCAGCCGCATCAGCCCCGCGACCATATCGTCGACGTAACAGAAGCTGCGGGTCTGGCTGCCGTCGCCGTAGATGGTGATGTCGTCGCCGGCGAGCGCCTGCCGGACGACGTTGGAGACGACCCGGCCGTCGTCCGGGCGCATGCGCGGGCCATAAGTATTGAAGAGACGGGCGACGCGGATGTCCGCCCGGCCCATCCTTTGATAATCGAACACCAGCGCCTCGGCGGCCCGCTTGCCTTCGTCGTAGCAGGCGCGCGGGCCGGTACAGCTCACCCGGCCGCGATAGGTTTCCGGCTGCGGATGCATTTCCGGATCGCCATAGACCTCGCTCGTCGAAGCGAGGAGGAAGCGCGCCTCTTTCTCCTCCGCAAGGCGGAGGAGATTGCGGGTGCCGAGCACGTTGGTGAGCAACGTATGCTCCGGATCCGCCTGGTAACGGGGCGGCGAGGCGGCGCAGGCGAGATTGTAGATGTGGGTGAAAGGGACGCGGCCGACCCTGGCGGGAAGGGCGTCGATCACGTCCCCCTCGACCAGGTCGAAGCGGCTCTCTCGTTCCAAATGCCGCAAATTGCGCGCCAGGCCGGTCAGATAGGAATCGAGGCAGACGACCGTCGCGCCCTCCGCCAGCAGAGCCTCGACGAGATGCGATCCGATAAACCCCGCGCCGCCCGCGACGAGCACCGTCTTTGCTTTTTCATCGTTCACGGACGATTCCCTCAGTTCTTCGTGGATTATCGTCGATGACAATCACTTGGCGCAACCCTGCAGGCGAGACAGGGCCTGCTCTAGAGGGATGAGGCTTGTTGCGCGAGTCGGGGCATCGCGCAGGCCAATTCAGGCCGCCCGCGCCGCCGCCAGCACCGGCCCCCGCACGCTCGGCAGCAGGCCGCGGTAGAGCGCCGCCATCTGCGCCGCCATCGCGTCTGGCGTATAGAGCGCCGCCCGCTCCCGGGTCGCCCGGCCCTGCACCGCGCGCTCGAAATCGTCGCCGACCAGGCCCGAAATGGCGTCGGTGAAGGCGCGCTCGTCGCGCGGCGGGATGAAGGTGGCGACTCCGTCCCACAGCTCCCGGAAGGTCGGAATGTCGGAAAGAATCAGCGGGCAGCCGGCCGACGCCGCCGCGAGCACCGCGCGGCCGGCCGGTTCGTACAGCGCCGCCGAAACGAAAACCGGCCTTGCCGAGAGCCAGCCGCCGAGCTCCTCGTCGCCCAGGGGGCCAAGGCAGTCGATATTGTCGAACATCACTTCGACGCCATTGGGCCCCTTGAGCGGCCCGGCGGCGCGGACGGGAATGCCGAGGCCGGCCACCGCGGCATCGATCGTGCCCAGATTCTTGCCTTCATCCCACAATCGCCCGGCGGTGAAGACGAAATCGCGGGGTATCGTACGCGGCGGCGCAAGCGGCGTGCGGCCGTGATGGACGGTCCGCGGCGGCCGGGGGAGGCCGTAACATTCCTGGACCATCTCGCCGAACGCCGCGGTCGGGGTGACGACGGCGTCGGCGGCGGCGAGGCCGCGCGCGACCAGGCGGCGGCGCCAGGCGAAATCCATGGGCAGCTCGGCGCCGTTCACCGCCTGCCACCAGGTAGCGAAGCAGCGGTGATGGGTGACGATGACCGGCACGCTGAACCCGGCGGAAGCGGCGAGGGCGGCATTGTTGAGCTGGACGAGATCGGCGCCGACCGCTTTGGCGAGGCGGGCAATCCCCTGTCCGGCCTTGGCGAGCGCCACGTCGTCCTCGGCCGGCGAGTCGAGGGCCAGGCCGGTTTCGATCAGTTTGAGCGACGGCACGGCGGCGGCCGCCTTGCGCTGCTCTTCGGACGAGGGCGGGCCGATGATTGCGAGCACGGTCTCGACGCCCAGACGCGAGAGCCCGCGGGCGAGCTCCAGACTATAGTCCCAAGTGTCGCCGACGACGTCGGCGGTGAGGAGAACCCGAAAATGGCCGTTCGTCACGACAGTCCGTTCGGACAATTCGAACCCCCTTTTGTCCAGGTCAGGAAATTTCCGTGGGCCTCCCGCAATTGGCCGCTTCTTCAACCAGCCGCGAACGTCTTGGTTCCGGCTGCGCGCCGGTGCATCGGGCGTCCCGGCGCCGGGGAACCGGCGACCGTGGCGGACGGTTTGGGCGCCCATTCGAGGAGTGCTGCATGTCGTTGCCGACCGCATTGTGACCGCCGACATCCTCCTCATCCGGCACGCCGCCCATGTCGAGCTGGGCCGGATCCTGAGCGGACGGAGACGCGACGTGGCGCTGAGCGGCGAAGGGCTGGAGCAGGCGGAGATCGTCGCCGATCTGCTCGCCGTCGATCCGCTGGCGGCGGTCTATTCGAGCCCGCGCGAACGGGCTTATTATACCGCGCGCGCGATCGCCGAGCCGCACGGTCTCAAGGTGCAGATCGCGGATGGGCTCGACGAGGTCGATTTCGGCGACTGGACCGGCGCGAGCTTCGACGATCTCGAAGGCGATCCCGCCTGGTCGGAATGGAACGAGGCGCGCGGCACTGCGCGGACGCCGAACGGCGAGAGCATGGCCGAGGCCGTCGGCCGGGCGGCGGCGGCGCTGGAGGCGATCGCCGCATCCCATGGCGGCGCGACCATCGCCTGCGTCAGCCATTGCGACATCATCCGCGGCCTGATCGCCCGCTATCTCGGGCTGCCGTTCGACAACATGCTCCGCTTCGACGTCGACCCGGCCTCGGTTTCCCGGCTCGCGCTGGGAAGCTGGGGCGCGCGCATCATGACCGTCAACGAACGGCTTTATCAATGAGCTCACCGCAGCGGCCTTGACGAAGCCGTGAAATAGCTTAAGCGCTATGGCCTGACCGTCCGCCGGACGGGTCTCAGCTGGGCAGATCGCTTTCGGGAGGACGCGCCCGGCTGGTTCGACAGGCGATGGAGGCGTTGCAGGACTTTGATATATAAAGTAATATTCTGCTTCACCCCCTGAGCATTTAGGGCTTGCGCCTCCCCATACGAGCGCGCCAATAGACCCAACCATTTTGCGGATTTGTACTGAGATGATCGAACGTTACGCGCCCGCCCGGCGACAGTCGGCGGTGGCCTGATGGCCCTTCACGACCCCAAGGCGATCAACGTCGCCATCATCGGCGTGGGCAACTGCGCCAGCTCCCTGGTCCAGGGTCTCGCTTATTATCAGAATGGCGGGGCCAACGAGCAGATCGGCCTGATGCACTGGGACCTGGGCGGCTACCGCCCCCGGGACATCCAGGTGGTGGCCGCCTGGGACGTCGACCGGCGCAAGATCGGCAAGGACGTCGGCGCGGCGATCTTCGAGAAGCCCAATTGCACGGCGATCTTCTGCGACCACGTCAAGCCGACCGGCACGATCGTGGAGATGGGCCGCATCCTCGACGGCTATTCCGAGCATATGGCGGAATGGCCGGACGACCGCACCTTCCTGCTCGCCGACGCGCCCCAGCCGACTCAGGAAGACGTCGTCCGCCGGCTGCGCGAGACCGAGGCCGACGTTCTGCTCAACTATCTGCCGGTAGGCAGCCAGGAAGCGACCGAATTCTACGCCGAATGCGCGCTCGAAGCGGGCGTCGCCTTCGTCAACAACATCCCGGTGTTCATCGCCAGCGACGAGAAATGGGCGAAGCGCTTCATCGATGCCGGCCTGCCGATCATCGGCGACGACATCAAGGCGCAGCTCGGCGCGACGATCGTCCACCGCGTGCTGACCGACCTGTTCCACAAGCGCGGCGTCAAGCTCGACCGGACCTACCAGCTCAACACCGGCGGCAATACCGACTTCCTCAACATGTCGAACCGCAAGCGGCTGGCGTCGAAGAAGATCTCCAAGACCGAAGCGGTGCAGTCGGTCGCCGAGCACCGGCTCGAGGACGAGAACATCCATGTCGGCCCGTCCGATTACGTCGCCTGGCAGAATGACAACAAGGTCTGCTTCCTGCGCATGGAAGGCCAGCTGTTCGGCGGCGTGCCGATGAACATCGAGCTGAGGCTTTCGGTCGAGGACAGCCCCAATTCGGCGGGCGTCGCCATCGACATGATCCGCTGCGCCAAGGTGGCCAGGGACCGGGGCATTTCGGGACCGGTCTTTCCGGCGGCCGCTTATTTCTGCAAGCATCCGCCCCGGCAGATCACCGACGACGAAGCCTATGAGCAGCTCGAGGCCTTCATCCGCGGCTGAGCCTTCCGTCTGCCGCCAACCGTCACCCCGGACTTGATCCGGGGCCCACCTAATTCCGCTGCCGCGAAGGCAAGGTGGATGCCGGATCAAGTCCGGCATGACGACGGGTGCATGACGAGCTACAGCCTGCGCTATCCGGCCCTCGCATAGCTTCCGTTCAGGTAGACGAGCGGCGCCACCTCCTCGCGCAAAATCACCTCCTCGACCTGGCCGATGAAGATCGAGTGGGTGCCGAAGCGATGGTGGTCGATTCGCCGGCAGAGCAGCGACGCCTGGGCATCGACGAGGCGCGGCGGGCGCTCGCAATCGGCCGTCCATCCTTCCGAGAAACGCAGCGCCTGGTGGCGCCGGTCCGCGAACATCCGCGCCACCGCCTCCTGGTCGCGGTGGAGGACGTTGACCCGGAAATGGGAGACGTCCTCCATCGACCCGTGCATCGACGCGGTGCGGTTGATGCAGACGAGCAGGCTCGGCGGGTCGGTCGAGATGGACGACATGGCGGTGGCGGTGATCCCCATCGGCGTGCCGCCGACGCAGATGGTGATGACGTTGACGGTCGAGGCGACGCGCCGCATCGCCTGACGGAAGTCGTGCGCGAGATCCGGCGCGAGATCTGCCGCGAGATCGGGTGGGCCCTCGGTCATCGCCGCCTCACTGGCGCTTCAGGTGCCAATAGACAAGGCCGTCAGCGGCGGGAAAAGCCGGCGAGCACCTCCGCCACCCAGCGCGCGGCGACGAGCGCGGTGACGTCCGAGACGTCGAGGCTGGGGTCGAATTCGGTGAGGTCGACGAGACGGACCCGCGACTCGGCCGCCAGCCGCCGGGCAGCGGCGAAGAACATCTCGGCCGGCATCCCGCCGGGCCTCGCCCCGGGGGCGCCCGGACATTGCGCCCGGTCGATCACGTCGATGTCGAAATCGACCATCAATATCTCGCGGTGGGCCAAGCGGGCCAGCGCCCGGTCGAGCACCGCATCGATGCCCTGGGCCTTGCACTCGGCGAGGGTGAAGATGCCGATGCCGGCGGCCTGCGCGTCGCGATGCATCGCGGCGGTGTTCGCCCAGGGAGCGAGGCCGATCTGACAGATGTTCCAACCGGGAAGGCCGTCCTCGAGCAGGCAGCGTATCGGATTGCCGTTCATCGGCCCGCCGTCCGTCTCGCGCATGTCGAAATGGGCGTCGAGCGTGATCAGGCCGACGCTTTCGAGCGGTACGCCGAGGCCGTGGGCGGCGGGGCGGGTGACGGCATTGTTGCCGCCGAGGAGGAGGGTGAGCCGCTGCCTGGCCGCGGCGGCGACGGCGACGCGGATCGGCTCGAAACCGTCGGCGGGCGACAGGCCGGCGACCGCGACGTCCCCGCGATCGTGGACGGCTATGCCGAGCTCCATTCCCGCATCGATATCGTAGGTGCTGACCCGCCGCAGCGCGCGGCGGATCGTCTCGGGGGCGAGATCGCAGCGGCCGGGCGTGACCGAGCCCGCCTCCATCGGCGCGCCGATCAGCGCCACTTCCCCTTCTCCGCCGAGCAGGTCCGCGATCGATTTCCAGCTCATCCTTGGCCTTATACCGGCCGCGCCTTAAGAAGCGAGCCATGTGGGACCGGCTGCTGACCAACTGCAATGTCGCGACCATGGACCCGGCAGTGCCGGGCGCGTTCGGCGCGATCGAGGATGGCGCGATCGGCATCCAGGACGGGCGGATCGTTCGAATCGGCCGCCGCATCGACCTAGCCGGCTATCGCGCGCAGCGGATCGAGCCGCTCGGCGGCGCCTGGGTGACGCCGGGGCTGATCGACTGCCACACCCATCTGGTGTTC
>JAQGLF010000259.1 GCA_028293025.1 Alphaproteobacteria bacterium | reverse complement strand
GGTGCCGGAAAGCAGGGCAAGCGTCTCGATGTTCACCAGATTGCCCGCACCAAGCACCAGACCGGCATAATCGCCCTGAAGCGCAACCTGGTCGTTGCCCCCGGAGCCGCCGTCGATCTGGTCCGCCGCAGTCAGAGCGGCACCGAAATAGATGCCGTCGGAGTCGGCGCCGGCGAGGATCGTGTCGTCTCCGCCCTGCTCGGCATGGATGAAGTCGGCCCCGGCGCCTGAGCTCAGCACATTGTTCGCCGAATTGCCCCAGAGCGTATCGTTGCCCGCATCGGTGGTCGCATTCTCGATGACGGCTCCGTTGGCGATCGTGTAACCGCCGAAGATGCCATAGGCGTAGGACACCCAGCCGCCGCCGCCATATTCATATTTCAGCGACGCCGCACGCAGGTCGATATTGGTGTCCCGGCTGCCGACATATCTGATCTCGTCGGTCCCGCCCGCATCCCAGATCGAGCTGAAATAGGTGCCGGCCGCGTTGACGTCCTTCAGCATGTAGACGTCGTCGCCGGTCGCCCAATCCTCGTTGACGCCGTATTTGTCCTGGATCGCGGCGATGTCGAAGGCCATCAGGCTGCCGAGATAGCCATAGCCAACCGTGGTCGATGCATTGCCGTAGGGCGAGCTCTGCCAGCCGTCCTCGTAGGACATCATCGTGAAGACGCCCTGGTTGAGGTTGTAGTCGCCGGTCGTGTAATCGGCGACGCCCGTCCCTTCGGGCTGGACCCCGTGCATGATGCCGGAATGGCCGCCATTGTCGTGCGGATGGGCGAGGCCGTGGCCGTGACCGAATTCGTGGATCAATGTGGTGAACGAAAAGCCGCCCTGCTGCAGATTGAGTGCGTTCCAGCGTTCGTCGCCGGAGTTGAACTGGGCAAGGCCCTCATTCGGTTCGTCGGGCGGCTGCATCGAGCCGAGCAGCGAGATGCCCGGCCCCGGCGTGCCCTGGTAGCTGGTATAGATGAAATCGGCCTGGTTGCGGTCCTGAACCTCGAGATAGACGATGTCCGCCACCTTCGAGAATTCGCCGAGCGCGGTGATCACCGCATCATGCTCGAATCCCTGGACTCCGGTGGCGGTGACGGTGACCGGCGGCAGGCCGGGATTGGTCGGATCCTCGAGCGAGGGAAAAACGTCGCCGGCCTTGGCGAAATAGATGGTGACGACGTTCTTGCCGGCGATGTCGACGCCCTGCGCCGCGGCGAGGGCGGGGATGTCCAGCGCGCTGCCATAGGTCGGCGTGCCCTGTGCATTGCCGGTCGGCCGCGGGCCCTCGTCGCCGTCGGGATTGGCGGCGCTCTGGTTCACCTTGTTGACCCGCGTCCCCCAGTCGATCGCGTAGAGCGGACTGCTGTCGTTGTAATAGGGATGATAGATGCTCGGGTCGTTCGGATCGACCGTCTGCACGAACAGCTCATAGTCGCCGACGCCGTCGCCGGTCGTGCCGTTGGTCGGATCCTGGTCGAAGGCGCGGGCGTCGACATAATAGGTGCCGGACGTCGGCGCGACGAAGGTCATCAGCACGTCGAAACCCGAATTGACCTGATTGGCCGGCGTGTTCGCGCCGCCGTCGCCGCTGGCCAGGAGGGTGGTGCCGTCGGCCGCATAGATTTCGACATAGGAATCGGCATTGGGCACGCCGCTCGGCCCGCCCGAATAGCCGTACATGCCGATCTGGTAGGTCTGTCCCGCGACCAGGGTGACCCGGTAGAAATCCTGGTCGCCGACCGTGTTGATGGTGCCGATCGTATGGGCCGCGTCGACCGTCAGGACGGGGTTGCCGGGCGCCAGGCCCTTGCCGTCGCCGGCTTCGTCCGGCGTCACCACCAGCACCGAGGTCGGCGCGGCCGGGTGAAGGTCGCCGACGCCGTCCTGCGCGAACGCGGTCGTCAGCTTCAGGAGGCCGGAAGACCGGGCGGTGAGGTCGAACACGGATCCGGTCGCGGCGACGCCGGTTTCGGGCGCGAAAAGCGGACGCATGGAAGCAAAGGTCGCACGGCTGCGGCTAAGCGGCATCGGAAGGTCTCCCGGGGATCGGGGCAAGTGCCGAAAGGCATGAAGAGCGCAGGCGAAGCCGCCCGGCCCTCGGCCATGTCCGCCACGCCGTCAGGCGTGAATCCTCTCGGAGGGGAGTCGGAATGAAGCGGTGACGGCGACTTTTCCCGGAGACGATTCAGCCGAAGCTATGTCTCCCAGTCCCTTCACAGGCGTCATTCACGGCCTTTCGCTTGCCAAAGATTAACGAAAGTTAACCCTGGCAAAACTGCCGGTCCGGCGCTTGGTTCCGGAGTCGTAAAGGTGGAGCGGGCGAATCGCCCGCTCCACGAGGTTTCAGGCGAAGACCGCCGCGTCCACGCCGCCCTTCGGGTCAGCACCGTATTTATTAGGCCCCCTGGTGCCATCGAGGCACATGAAGACCAGCAAGGCGATCGCGTAGATCAGCGTTGCGATGGAAAGCACCATGCCCAGGCCGGCGCTACCCGTGGTCGTCCGCAGCACGTTGCTGACGACGGCGAGAATGATGTAGCCGCCGAGCCACCAGCCGCTTCGGTCCGTGTCGTGCAGGCGGCGGACGCCGACGGCAAGGCTGGGGATCAGCAAAGCAAGCCACACCACCAAGATGAGGAGGCCGAGGATCATGGCGGTGCCGCCGGCCGCGAAGACGCCGGTTGGACTTCCGCCGGCGGCCGAGAGCAGCGCAGATCCCGCCATGACCATGAACAGGCCGAAAAGCACGATCCACATCACGATCAGGAACAAGGTGAACATCCAATATTCCATCCGGCGCGAACGGCCGGAGAATTCGGCGTACCGCTTCAGCGGCATGAACATATATTCCATGGCAATCCCCCATCGCCGCTTCGTGCGGCGGGGGGAGCTTCCACCTTTTCGGGGGCGGGATCAATCGCCTTTGGTCCGAAGGTTGCGAAAGCGCCGGCGCTCGGCTACAGGCGCCGCTCCCCGTTCATGGTCATCCCTGGAGGCGTGAGCGCGGGCGTTCGTCTAACCCAAAGTTCTGGAGACATGCATATGAGCGAACAGCTTACGCTGTCGGCCGAGATGCGCGAACGGGCTGGCAAGGGAGCCTCCCGTGCAGTGCGTCGGACAGGCCGCGTCCCCGCCGTGATCTACGGCCAGAAGCAGGAGCCCCTCTCGATCCACGTCGAGGAGAAGGCGCTGGTGAAAATGCTTTCGACCGGCCATTTCATGAACTCGGTCGTGATGATCGACGTCGCCGGCGGCCCGACCCGCACCTTGCCCAAGGACGTACAGTTCCACCCGGTCACCGACCGGCCCTTGCATGTCGACTTCCTGCGCATCGCCGAGCACAGCACGGTGACCGTGAACGTGCCGATCCGCTTCGTCGGCGAGGACCGCTCGCGCGGCATCAAGCGCGGCGGCGTGCTCAACGCCGTCCGCCACGAGCTCGAGCTGATCTGCGACGCGGCCAGCATCCCGGATGAGGTCGAGATCGACCTCTCGGGCCTCGACATCGGCGATTCGCTCCACTTCAGCCACGTGACGCTGCCGGAAGGCGCCACCTCCGCGATCACCGACCGCGACTTCACCATCGCCACGATGGTGCCGTCGTCCGGCATGAAGATGGATGCCGAGGACAGCGCGGCGGAGGCGGCCGCCGAAGCGGCCGCGCCCGAAGTGCCCGTGGTCGGCGAAGACCAGGGCGACGAGACGCAAGAGGGCTGATGTCCTTCTTGCGCTGGCTCGGCGGCTTCTTCGGCGCGCGCGCCGTCGAAGTGCCGGGCCAGCCGCTCGCCGCCGGGGCGGCGGAGGATTGGGGGGAGCTGGTGCCCGTGCAGATCTGGGTCGGCCTCGGCAATCCCGGCGCGCGTCACGCGATGCACCGGCACAATGTCGGCTTCATGGCGGTGGACGCCATCGCGGAGACGCACGGCTTCGAGCCGCCGAAAAAGGCGTTTCAGGGCTGGGCGCAGCAGGGCAGGATCGGCGGCGAGCGGATCCTGCTGCTGAAGCCCGCCACCTTCATGAACGACAGCGGCCGCGCGGTCCGCGCCGCGATGGACTTCTTCAAGAAGGAGATCGGCGACGTCACCGTGGTCCACGACGAGCTCGATCTGGCGCCGTTCAAGGTCAAGGTGAAGGTCGGCGGCGGCACCGCCGGCCATAACGGCCTGCGCTCGGTCGAAGCGCATCTCGGCAACGGCTTCCGCCGCGTCCGCATCGGCATCGGCCATCCCGGCCACAAGGACAAGGTGACCGGCCACGTCCTCGGCAATTACGCCAAAGCCGAAATCGACCGCCTCGCCGACCTCCTCGGCGCCATCGCCGCCGAAGCGCCATGGCTGGCCAAGGGCGACGACGCCCGCTTCATGAACGAGGTCGCGCTGCGTCTCAGCGATTGAGGTTCAGCGCGGAGGCGACGGCGCGCGCGACATCGGCCAGGACGGCATCGCGGCCGCGATCGTCCAGCGCTGATCCGGTCAGATAGGCGGCGAGGATCACCGGAGGACGCGCGCCCGGCCAGACGATCGCGACGTCGTTGGACGTGCCGTGCATGCCGGTGCCGGTCTTGTGGCCGACCCGCCAGCCTCGGGGAAAGCCGGCTTTCAGCCGCGAGACGCCTGTCCGGGCTCCGACCAGCCAGGCGGTCAGCGCGGCACGCGAGGCGGGGTGCAGCATCTGGCCCAGGATGATCCGTTCGAAGTCCCGTGCCATCGCGTTCGGCGTGGTGGTGTCGCGCATCCCGGCGGCCGAAGGGTCGACCGCCACCGGTTCGGTCCGATCGAGGCGGGTGACGGGATCGCCGATCGCGCGGGCGAAGCGCGTCACCCCATCCGGGCCTCCGACCTGATCGAGGAGGAGATTGGCCGCATCATTGTCGCTGACCTCGATCACCGCCTGGCACAATTCACGCAGGCTCGCGTCCCGGCCGACCCGGCTTTTCGTGAAAGGCGAATTGTCCAGCCGCGATTCCCTGATCGCCAGCCGCCGATCGAGCCGTTCCTGGCCGCGGTCGGCTCGGCTGAGCAGATCCGCCGCCAATAGAAATTTGAATGTGCTGCAAAGCGGGAAACGCTCGTCGCCGCGCCAGGCGAAGCGGCGCCGGCTGCCGGTGTCGAGCAAGGCGACGCCGAGCCGCCCGCCGCTCCTCCGCTCAAGCCGCCGCACCGTTTCCTGCAGCGGAAAACCGCCATTTGCCGCCGACAATGGCGCCGCTTTCGCCATCGCGGCGGCGCCCGCAAAAGCAATCGATCCGGCCAGAAATTCACGCCTCTCGATCATCGCACCCTCCTCCTGTGCCGCCAGCGTGGCCCAGTCGCAAAGGAGCCGCAAATGATGTTATGTCGCGTCAGTCATAAGGAAAATTGATGAGCAGCCGCCCGCTTCTGCCGCTCAATGCCCTGCGCGCCTTCGAGGCTTCGGCCCGGCATCTCAGCTTCACCCGCGCCGGGCTCGAGCTTTGCGTCAGCCAGGCGGCGATCAGCCACCATATCCGCGCCCTGGAGCAACGACTCGGCGTCGCCCTGTTTCGCCGGCTGCCGCGGGGACTCGCCCTGACCGACGAAGGCGCGGCGCTGGTCCCGACCCTGAGCGAGGCCTTCGACCGGATCGGCGCCACGCTCGCGCTTTTTTCGGGCGGCCGCTATCGCGAGGTGCTGAGCGTCGGCGTCGTCGGCACCTTCGCGGCGGGATGGCTTCTGCCGCGCCTGGAGCATTTTCGCGCCGCCCATCCCGGCATCGACCTCCGCCTGTTCACCAACAACAATCGCGTCGACCTGGCCGGCGAGGGGCTCGACTGCGCGATCCGCTTCGGCGACGGCGCCTGGCACGGGACCGAGGCAGTGCCAATCCTGAGAGGGGCACTGACCGCGCTTTGCGCCCCCGCGGTCGCACGGCGGCTCGGCGCGCCCCGGGATCTGCTGCGCGAGACTTTGCTCCGCTCCTACCGCCCCGATGAATGGCCGCGCTGGTTCGTCGCCGCCGGCCTGCCGCCTCCCGCGATCCACGGACCCGTCTTCGATTCCTCGCCGACGATGGCGCTCGCCGCCAGTGCGGGGGCCGGGGTCGCCCTGCTGCCCACGGCGATGTTCGACGGGGCGCTGGCGACCGAGCGGCTGGTCCGGCCTTTCGGGATCGAGATCGACGCGGGCGCCTATTGGCTGACCCGCTTGCGCTCGCGTCCTGAAACGGGCGCGATGCAGGCCTTTCGGCTGTGGCTGCAGCAGGAGGCGGATACGAAGCCGCCTGGGGATATCGTCCGACTGGACAATCCCGATCCTTCCTAGAGCGGCAGGTTCGAATATTCCCAGCGCCAGGGCAGGCCGGTTTCGCCGAGCACGACGCGCACGAGACCGGGGAAGGCCGCCTCGGCCCGGACGTCGTTGGACAGGATGACGACGCAGCGCCGCCCTCGCTCCAGGCAAACCCAGGTGTTTCCGGTCGAATCGTCATGGCCGCCTTTGTAGAAACCCCTGCCCTGCGGCCCCTCGAAGGTGACGATGCCGAGGCCGGCGGACAGCCCCTTCCACCTCTTCTCCGGCGGCGCCTCGGGCAGCAGGGTGGGGAATTGCGACGGCGTGGTGATGGCGCGCTGCGGCCGCGCCATCTCGGCGCGGGAGGCGGGCTTCAGCCCTTCGCCGCGCACGAACCCGGCGGCGAAGCGGGCGAAGTCGGCGATGGTCGTGTCCATCGACCCGGCCGCGCGAACCCGGCTGCGCTCGTCATGCGGCGCGATCTTGCCCTCCGCCGTCCAGCCGTTGGCGAGGTTGCGCCGGAAATCCGGCCGCCAGATCATGCTCGTGTCGCGCATGCTAAAGCGGTCGAAGACGCGGCGCTGCATCTCCCGGCCGAGGTCGAGCCCCAGCCCTTTTTCGAGCGCGAACTGGAGCAATTCGATGCCCTCGCCGGAATAAGCGTAGCGCGTGCCGGGATCGAAGTGGAAACGGAGCTTTCTGTCCGGCTCGACGAAGGCGAAATTGGCAAAGCCCGAGCTGTGCGTCAGCAGGATGCGGGGCGTCAGCCTGCGCCACCTTTCGTCGCCGGCAAGGTCACCCCAATTGCCGTAATCGTCGAGATTTCCGTAAGCGGGCAAGGGCTTCGCCAGATAGTCCGCGATCGGCTTGTCGAGGTCTAGGCGTCCCTCGTCGACGAGCTGCATCACCGTGTAAGCGAACACCGCCTTGGTAAGCGACGCGCCGTACATGATCGTGTCGGTGGAAAGCGGGTCGCCGGCGCCGTTGCGGGCGCCCCAGCTGCGCACCAGCACCGGAAGGCCGCCTTCGATGACGGCCATGGCGAGGCCGCGGGCGCCGGTCCGCCGCATCGCCGCATTGGCTTCGATGTCCAGCCGTTGCGCGAGACGGGTCTGGTGCGCGGCCGCCGCGCCCGGAGCCGCCGCCAGCGGGCTCCCACCGAGCAGGAAGGCCGCCAATGCCGGCAGGGCCGCGCCTCCGATTCGCCTAATGACCATGCTCGTCCACGCCATCCCAATCCTCGTCGCCTGCGCCGATCGGCATGCCCGGCGGGATGTGCGGCAGGCGCCGCGGATCGGCCGCGGCCTTATCCAGTCCCTCGCGGTCGCCGAGCAGCCGGCCGAGACCGCGGCTCCACTCGGCCTGGATGCTGGTGCCGGCGACATGGATGAGTTGGATGCCGAGGCGCTCGAGGCGGTCCGACAGGGCCAAAGCGAGGGTCGGCGAAAGGGCCGGATCGCGCTGAAGCCGGGCGAGCGCGAGGATTCCGGTGGTCGCGATCCGGCGCTGGACGGCGGCCTCGGAAGTCCCGAGGCCGGCGAAGGCGAGCAAATGGGTGAGCAGCCTGTCGATCACCTCGCCGGCGCCCGGCGATTGCGGATCGGCCTGGTTCTGGATCTCGAGCCGGTTGAGCCGCGCCGGCGCGAGCAGGTCGGCGAGCGTCACCGCCGCGCCGAGCTCCGTCGCCGCCAGCGGATCGAAGACCGGGCCGCCGGCGGTCGGGAGGATCTCGATCTGCGCCTGGCGGTCGGCGTCGCCGGACCAGCCGGCGGAGAGGCGCGGGACCAAGGCCGGCGGCACTGTCAGCGCGGCCGGGTCGAGGGTCGCGAGCAAGGCGTCGAGCGCGCGGCGCTGCGCGGGCGGCGGCACCGGCCGCATGTCGTCGCGCCCGCCGCCGTGTAGCGAATAAGCGAAGTCGACTCCGCCGAGCAGCTTTGCCGCGGCCTCGAGCTGGTAGCGGTGGAGCAGCCAGATCGGGACGAAGGCCCGGCGCAGATCGGCGAGCGGAGCGCCGGGCGCCAGCGCCGCGGGCCCGAAGCGGGCGATCGCGGCGGCGCGGACCTGCATCATCCGATCAAGCTCCGCGGCCGGATCGGCCGCATCGTCCCACAGGCTGCCCTGGGGATGGGCGGAATCCGCCGGCCGGGCGTCGTCGTCGGCGACGAAGCGAAGCCCCTGCCCCAGAGCCGCCGCCATCTTCGCCGATCCTTCCGCATCGCCGCGCGCGCCGTAGAGCCAGTCGACCAGGAAATCGTCCCAGCGGCCGATGCCGGTGCCGTAAGCGTCGGAGAGATCGGGCGCGCCGCCGGCAAGGCCGATCCGCGGCGCCGGATAGTCCATCACCGAGAAGCGGCCCTGGCTGCTGGCGGCGAAATTATGGGCGAAGCCGAGCGCATGGCCGACCTCATGCGCGCCCAATTGGCGGATGCGAGCGAGCGCGACCCGCACCGGATCGTTCGGCCCGCCGCTGCCGGTGAGGGCGGCGCCGACCAGGGCCTGGTAGATGATCATGTCCTGGCGGATGCGGAGCGAGCCGAGCAGCACCGATCCCTTGATGATCTCGCCGGTGCGAGGGTCGGCGATCGCCTGGCCGTAGGACCAGCCGCGGGTGGCGCGGTTTACCCAGTTGACGACGTTGTAGCGGATGTCGAGCGGGTCGGCGCCTTCAGGCAGGATCTCGACCCGGAAAGCGTCGACATAGCCCGCCGCGTCGAAGGCCTGCGCCCACCAGGAGACGCCCTCTTTGAGCGCAGCGCGGATCGGCTCCGGCGCGGCCCGGTCGATGTAGAAGGTGATCGGCTTCTTCACGGTCGAGCGGGCGGCGCCCGGATCGGTCTTTTCGAGCCGGAAGCGGTTGGCCAGCTCGTAGACGATCGGGCTGCCCAGGGGCTGGCCGAAATCGACGACCTGCGTGCCGAACGTGCCGGCACGGGGATCGAAGCGGCGCGGCTCGTAGCCCGGCGCCGGCAGCCGGATCAGCGAATGGCGGATCGTGAAGCTCAGATTGCCGTCGACCGGCGCGATATTGTTCACCTCGGCGGTCGGCTGGGCCGAGACGAAGGTGAGCCGCCCCGCCATCTCGATATTGTCGGGGAAGACGCGGACGAAATTGGTGTCGGCGACGCTGAGCTCCGGCACGAGGCGAAACTCGCCGCCGCCGCCCTGCTTCAACGCTCCCGCGATGTTGATGTCGTCGCGGGTGAGGAAAGTCGAAACGTCGACCAGCAGCCGCCCGTCCGGCCGCTCGGCGGCGACGTCGCCCATCCAGATGGTCGAGGTCGCGAAGGAGTGGCGCACACCCTCCTGTTCCGCGGCGGAGGCGCCGGTGGCGCGGAAGCGGGGATTCTCGATCTCGGCGACGATTTTCCTGCCGATCCGGCGGAAGACCAGCAGCCGCGACCCGCTCGCCTGCGCATGGTCGAGACCGATCGGCGCCGAGCCGAGCCCCGTCTCGAGCGTGGTCAGGTAGATGAAGCGGCCGGAGACGCCCTCCGCGTCCGGCGCCGGGAGCGAGAGGAGGATTCGCCCGCCTTTGCGGTCGATATGGACCGGGAGCAGCCCGTCCTGCTCCTCGCTGTTCCGCAACGCCTGTTCCGCGCTCGTCGGAGCGGCCACCGGAGCCGGGGCGGGAGCCGCGGCCACCGCCAGCAGGAGCAAGGGCAGGCAGGCGCGGCGAAGCTTCATAGCGGCAAATCCCCTCGGCACCGCGATCACCCTATGGAGCCGCTTCCGGCCTGTCGAGCAGCCAGGAGCGCGGCATGTGCGCGACTATGAATTCAGCCGATGACAAGGGGAGTCGCTCCGCGGAAACCCGTCTGCTACGACCCGGTCATGCGCCGATATACTTTCGAAAGTTGGATCACGACAGCCTGTATGGCGCTGGTTTTCGGCTTGATGCAAATCGACCACCACCGGACCTGGCTGGCGGCCTTGCTGTTGATTGGAGCGCCTTCTCATTGATCATGGCCGCCCGTGCGTGGAAGAGGCGGGCTGCCTGAAAGCCCGCGGGCCAGAAGCGCCCGCCGATGAATAAGGCCGATGATGCCGCTCCCGATGCCCGCGCGCGAAAAGATGGACCGATGCCGCTCGCATAGCCGCGGCAAACTGGCAATCGCGCGCGCCAGCCGCTAACGGCTCCGGCGAAGCCGCTCCGCCTTCGGTCGGACGACGGCGCCTTTCATCTCATGGAGTCGCAATGGGTTTTCGCTGCGGGATTGTCGGGCTGCCCAATGTCGGCAAGTCCACTCTGTTCAACGCGCTGACCGAGACGGCGGCGGCGCAGGCGGCCAATTATCCCTTCTGCACGATCGAGCCCAATGTCGGCCGCGTCGCCGTGCCCGACCCACGGCTGGACAGGATAAGAGAGATCGCCAAATCGGCGCAGGAGATCGAGACGCAGCTCGAGTTCGTCGACATTGCCGGCCTGGTCCGCGGCGCCTCGAAGGGCGAGGGGCTTGGCAACCAGTTCCTCGGCAACATCCGCGAGGTCGACGCGATCGTCCACGTCCTGCGCTGCTTCGAGGGCGGCGACGTCACCCATGTCGAGGGCCGGGTCGATCCGATCGCCGACGCCGAGACGGTTGAGACCGAGCTGATGCTGGCCGATCTCGACAGCCTCGAAAAGCGCGTCCCTAATCTCGCCAAGAAGGCGCAGCAGGGCGACAAGGAGGCGAAGGTGCAGGCCTCGGTGCTCGGCCAGGCGCTGGAACTGCTCCGCGCCTCGCAGCCGGCGCGGCTCACCCGGCCGAGGGACGAGGAGGAGAAGAGGGCGCTTGAACGCGCCCAATTGCTGACCGCCAAGCCCGTCCTCTACGTCTGCAACGTCGATGAAAGCGATGCGGCGGCCGGCAATGCCCTCAGCGCCCGCGTCTTCGAAAAAGCGGCGGTCGAAGGGGCGAAGGCGGTGGTGATCTCGGCAGCGATCGAGGCGGAGATCGCCACGATGGCGCCGGCCGACCGGCCGGAGTTCCTCAGCGACCTCGGGCTCGAGGAGACCGGCCTCGCCCGCGTCATCCGCGCCGGCTACGATCTTCTCCACCTCATCACCTTCTTCACCGCCGGCCCCAAGGAATCGCGCGCCTGGACGGTCGCGAAAGGCGCGAAGGCGCCGCAGGCCGCCGGCGCCATCCACAGTGATTTCGAGCGCGGCTTCATCCGCGCCGAGACCATCTCCTATGACGATTATGTCGCCTGCGGCGGCGAGGCCGGCGCGCGGGAAGCCGGCAAGCTGCGCTCCGAGGGCAAGGATTATGTCGTCCAGGACGGCGACGTGATGCTGTTCCGCTTCAACGTCTGAGCGCTGGTTTCCGCCGATCGAATCCGCGGCTGGCGTGCCGCCGCGACCCGGCTCATAATGGCGGTCCGGCGGCGCGGAGACTCGCCCGGGGCGACTTCGCTCCTCCAATCGGTGGGGAGGGTGAGATGACTTTCAGATCCTATGGCGCAACCTGTCTCGGCGTGGCGCTGCTGCTCGCGCCGGCGAGCCCGCTTCGGGCCCAGCAGCATCAATTGTCGGTGAGGAACGACACCGGCCATGTCGCGACCTGCGGCGTCCGGCGCGCCGGCAGCTCGGCCATCGACAGCTTCACGGTCCGTACCGGCGAAATCTGGGCCATGGGCTATGCGGGATCGAAGGCGCGCATGATCCTGTGCGAAGGCGCCGCTTCGCACTGGCAGCAGCTCGACTCCGACCGGCGCTACCGGCTGGTCAAGGCGGGCGACCAGCGGATCGTCGCGCAGCCGGTTTCGTAAGCGGGCGCCGCCGCGCGGCTCTGGTTCTCGGCGCGCGGCTGTGCTTTAGCCGGGCCGAGGAACAGCAGTCGAGGCACGCCGCCGGCATGATCACCCGCCGCCAGTTCGTCGCCGGCGCCGCCGCGGCGACCGTCGCCGCGCCCGCCCTCCTGAGCGCGCAAAGCGGCGGCTATACCGCCTTTCCGTTCGGTCTCGGCGTCGCGGCCGGCGACCCCGCGCCGGACGGCTTCGTGATCTGGACCCGCGTCGCGCCCGAGCCGCTGGAGCCGCATGGCGGCATGGCGATGGCGCCGGTGCCGGTGCGGTGGGAAGTGGCGACCGATCAGCTGTTCGCCGCGATCGTCGCCCGTGGCGAGGAGATCGCGCGGCCGGAGCTCGCCCACAGCGTCCATGTCGAGCTGGCAGGCCTGCTTCCGGACCGGCCGTATTGGTACCGCTTCCGCGCCGGCGGCGAGAAGAGCGTGGTCGGACGGGCGCGGACCCTGCCCGCCGCCGCGACGAGCCCGCGGGCGTTGCGCTTCGGAGTCGCCGGCTGCCAGAATTACGAGGACGGCTTCTACGCCGCCTACCGCCACCTCGCCGACGAGGACCTCGCCTTCGTCTATCATTACGGCGATTATATCTACGAGGGCTGGCCGAGCGGCATCCATACCAGCCATAGCGGCGAGATCACGGCGCCAGTGCGCCGCCATGCCGGCCAGAACTGCTACGATCTCGCCGATTATCGCCGCCGCTACGCCCAGTACAAGACCGACCCCGATCTGCAGCGGGCCCACACCGCCCATGCCTGGTTCGCCACCTTCGACGACCATGAGGTGCGCGACAATTGGGCCGGCGACAGCGACACGACCGACACGCCGCCCGAGCTGTTCCGGACCCGCCGCGCCGCCGCCTTCCAGGCCTGGTACGAGCATATGCCGGTCCGCCGCGCCCTCCTCCCCGAGGGCGCGGCGATCAGAGCTTGGCGCGGCGCCCGCTACGGCGACCTCGTCTCCTTCGACTTCCTCGACACGCGCCAATATCGCACCGGCCATCCCTGCGGCGACGATTTCTCGCCGCCCTGCCCCACCCTCGCCGATCCGCGCGCGGCGGTGATGAGCGCGGAGGAGGAAGCGTGGCTGGTCCGCAACCTGTCGCGGCCGCAGGCGCGATGGAGCTGCGTCGCCCAGCAGGTGATGATGATGTCGCTGGACCGGCGGACCGAGGACGGGCCGGCGCCGATCCTCAACATGGACAGCTGGGCCGGCTACGAGGCGCCGCGCCGACGCCTGCTGGCGCGGATGCGCGGGCTCGACAATGTCGTCGTGCTGACCGGCGACGAGCACCAGAATTTCGCCGGCATCCTCACCGACGGCGACCAGCCGGTGGCGGTCGAGTTCGTCGCCACCTCGATCTCGAGCGGCGGCGACGGCTCGGACCTGAGGCGCGGCAGCGACCGCATCCTCGCCGGCAACCCGCAGCTCAAGTTCATCAACGACCAGCGCGGCTACCTCATTTGCGAAGTGACGCCGGACGACTGGCGGAGCAACTTCATGGTGCTCGACCGCGTCTCCACTCCCGGCGGCAATTTGCGCCGGCGCGCGGCGATCAGCGTCGTGCGGGGCCGGCCGGCGCTGGCGATCGCCTGAGGCGCTCGCCACCTCAGTTTCAATCTGCTACTGAAATCGCGGTGAAGGAGAGACCTTGATCCATTTCGAAGATATCGAGATCGGGCGCGAGACCGAATTCGGCCGCTACGAGGTGACGCGCGAGGAAGTGCTCGACTTCGCCCGCAAATACGATCCGCAGCCCTTCCATCTGTCCGACGAGGAGGCCGCGAAGACCCATTTCGGCCGCCTCGCCGCGTCGGGTTGGCACACCTGCGCGATGACGATGGCGGTGATCGCGCGGCACGTCGTCCAGGAGGAGCAGGCCGGTCTCGGCTCGCCCGGCATCGACGAGCTCAGGTGGCTGAAGCCGGTCTATCCGGGCGACGCGCTCCACGTCCGCGGCCGCATCCTCGACAAGACGCCGTCGCGAAGCCGCCCCGACCTCGGCTCGTTCCGCACGGAAACGACCGTCACCAACCAGGACGGCGTCCCGGTGATGCGCTTCACCTCGATCGTGCTGATCCGGCGGCGGCCCGCCTAGACCGCAAGGCGATCAATGCGGCGGGCGATGGCCACCGTCGCTATGGTGCCAGGTGCCGCCGCCGGACCAGCCGCGATTGCCGCTGCTGCCGCTCGAACCGCGATTGCCGTTGCCGCCATTGTTCCAGCCGCGGGTGCCGCTCTGGCCGGCCTGGTTGTTGCTGTTCCAGCTCCGGTTCTGGCCGCTCCAATTGCCGTTATTGCCGCCCTGCTGGCGGTAGCCGTCCCAGCGCTGCCAGCGCGGGTCGTTCCAGTTGCGGTTCTGCAAATTGCCGCGCCGGCCTTCCCAATAGCGGCGATCGTTGTCGCTCCAGCGATGGCTCCGGCCAAAGCGGTCGAAAACGAAGAAGCCGCTGCCGGGATAATAATAGTCGCCGTACCAGCCGTACCAGGGATCGCCGTAATAGCCGCCATAGCCGCCATAGCCGTCGTCATAGCCGTAACCGCCGTAGCAATCGCCCCGATAGGGGTCGCAATAGCCGCCCGCCGGGCCGTAGCTGGCCGACATGCCGCCATAACCATAGCCTTCGCTGCAGGCGGACAGGCCGGCGGCGGCGGCGGCGATCAACAGGATTTTGCGGAGACGGGAACTCGACATCGGGCACTCTCCCGGCCAGACTCGCCGGAAGCGGAAGCGGTCCGGCGGCTGCGACGATACAATGTTTCTTAACCACGTGTAAACGCGGGCCTGACCGGCCCGGTTCCGGAACGGGACGCTCAGTCGCCTTCGAATTCGACGAGGCTGTGGACGGGGAAGCCTTCCTGCCGCAGCAGCGCCGAGCCGCCGAGGTCCGGCAGGTCGATGATGAAGGCGGCGGCGGTGACGTGCGCCCCGGCGCGGCGGACCAGCCGCACCGCCGCCAGCGCCGTCCCGCCGGTCGCGATCAAATCGTCGACGAGCAGGACGCGCGCGCCCGGCGCGCAGGCGTCGACGTGCATGGCGAGGCGGTCGGTGCCGTATTCGAGGGCATAATCCTCAGCAATCGTCTCGCCGGGCAGCTTGCCCCATTTTCGGATCAGCAGCAGGCCGATGCCGAGCCGCTGGGCGAGCGCGGCGCCGATCGCGAAGCCCCGCGCCTCGATCGCGGCGATGAGGTCGGGCTTCTCGCCGACCAGGGCGGCAAGCCCCTCGACCGCGGCGGCGAAGCCGTCCGCGTCGAGGAGCAAAGTGGTGATGTCGCGAAACTGGATGCCCGGCTTCGGAAAGTCCGGGATCGTTCGGATCAGGGCCTTGAGATCGGCGTGGTTCAGCCGTCGAGCCCCCCGGCGCTGGCCGCGTCGCGCTTCGCCATATTCTCGGGATCGAGCACGCCGGTGCGGCGGACGGCGCGGCTGGCGCCGCCGTGCCACACATTCTGATAGGCCATGTAGGCGAGGATGGTGGCGATCAGCAGGAAGAGCAGGGTCACCTCCCCGTCCGCATGCCGGTTCTCGAGCCGCGGCTCGGCCGTCCAGGCGAGGAAGGCGGCGATGTCCTTCGCCATCTGGTCGATCGTCGGCTTGGTGCCGTCGGCATAGCTGACCTGTCCGTCCGACTTGAGCGGCGGCGGCATGGCGATGTTGAGGTTCGCGAACCAGGGATTGTAGTGGAGCGTCGGCCCGGGCCGGTTCTCGGCCGGCAGGTTCGCCGGGACGGGGCGATAGCCGGTGATCAGCGAATAGACATAGGCCGGGCCGCCCTCGCGGGCCTTGGTGATCAGCGACAGGTCCGGCGGGAGCGCGTTGTTGTTGGCGGCGCGGGCGGCGACCTCGTTCTGGAAGGGGCTCGGGAAATGGTCGGAGGGGAGCGCCTTGCGGCCCTTCGGATCGCCGGTCTTCGGATCGACGTCCGGCACCTCGACCTGCCAGTTGGTGGCGATCGCCTTCACCTCGGCCTCGCTATAGCCGAGATCCTGAAGGTTGCGGAATGCGACCAGCTTCAGCGAGTGGCAGGAGGAGCAGACCTCCTTGTAGACCTGGAAGCCGCGCTGGAGCTGCTCCCGGTCATATTTTCCGAACAGACCGTCCGAAGCGAGCGCAAGCGGCCGCGGCTCCTCGTGGAAGCGCTTCTCGACCGACTTTTGGGGCGGCGACGAGATGAAGGCGTAGACGCCGTGGCCGAACGACCAGAGCGACACGAAGACCATGAGGATCCCGGCCAGGATTCCGAGGACACGAACCATCGTTCTGACTTCCCCTTATTCCGCGGCCGCGGGACTGATCCCGCCGAGATGCGCGGGCGCCGCCTCCGCATGCTCGCCGTGCAGCACCGATTCCGAGATGGATCGCGGCAGTGGCTCGGTCTTCTCGACCCAGGACAGGATCGGCAGGACGATCAGGAAATGGGCGAAATAGTACATGGTCGCCAGCTGGCTGATCATCACGAACGGCTCTTCGGGCGGGCTGCCGCCGCAATAGCCGAGCACCAGCACGTCACCGACGAGAATCCAGAAGAACCAGCGGAAGGTCGGCCGGTAGCTGCCCGAGCGCACCGGCGACGGATCGAGCCAGGGCAGGAAGAAAAGCAGGAGGATGGCGCCGAACATGGCGAGCACGCCCCACAATTTGGCCGGGAGGAGGAAGTCCGAGGTGAACGATCGGAGGATCGCGTAGAAGGGCCAGAAATACCATTCGGGCACGATTTCCGCCGGCGTCGAGAGCGGGTTGGCCGGTATGTAATTGTCGGCATGGCCCAGATAATTGGGCAGGAAGAAGGTGACGAACGCCAGCAGGATCAGGAATATGCCGGCGCCGAAGCCGTCCTTCGCCGTATAATAGGGATGGAAGGGGACGGTGTCCTCGGCCGTCTTCACCTCGACTCCGGTCGGGTTGGACGAGCCCGGGATATGCAGCGCCCAGATGTGGAGGATGACGACGCCGGCGATCACGAAGGGCAGCAGATAGTGGAGCGAGAAGAAACGGTTTAGCGTCGCCTCGTCCGGCGCATAGCCGCCGAGCAGCCATTTCTGGACCGATTCGCCGACGAGCGGGATGGCGCTGAACAGGCCGGTGATCACCTTCGCGCCCCAGAAGCTCATCTGCCCCCAGGGAAGCACGTAACCCATGAAGGCGGTGGCCATCATCAGCAGCAGGATGACGAGGCCGAGCATCCAGACCAGCTCGCGCGGCGCCTTGTAGGAGCCGTAATACATGCCGCGAAAGATGTGGACGTAGGTGACGATGAAGAAGAAGCTGGCGCCGTTGGCGTGCGCGTAACGCAGCAGCCAGCCCTGGTTGACGTCGCGCATGATATGCTCGACCGAATTGAACGCCATGTCGCCCGACGGCGTGTAATGCATTGCGAGCACGATGCCGGTGACGATCTGGATGGTGAGCGCGAGGCCCGCCAACACGCCGAAATTCCAGAAATAATTGAGGTTGCGCGGCACCGGATAGCCGCCGCCGACCGCGCCATGGACCAGCCGCGGCAAAGGCAGCCGCTCGTCGAGCCAGCGCATCAGCGGATGCTTCGGTCGATATTCCTCAGCCCAGGGAAAGCTCATTTTGCCACCTTGCCGACTTCGACGATCGTCGCGGATTTGAAATTATAGTCCGGCACTTCGAGATTCCTGGGCGCGGGCCCTTTGCGGATGCGCGCCGCGGTATCGTACATCGAGCCGTGGCACGGGCAGAAATAGCCGCCGAACGGCCCGCGGGTCTCACCGTCGCTGGCGCCCAGCGGCACGCAGCCGAGATGGGTGCAGACGCCCATCGTGATCAGCCACTGCGCCTTGCCCGGCTTGGTCCGCTCGGCGAGCGTCTGCGGGTCCCTCAGCTCCGACATCGGCACCGCATTGGCCGCCTGGATCTCCTGCGGCGTCAGGTGCCGGACGAAGAGCGGCTGCTTGCGGAACATGGTCTTGATCGCCTGGCCCGGCTTGATCGAGGAGAGATCGACCTCGATCGAGGCGAGCGCCAGCACGTCCGCGGACGGATTCATCTGGTTGATGAGCGGGTACAGGATCGCGACGCCGCCCACGCCCGCGAAGCTCACCGCGGCGATATTGATGAAGTCGCGCCGGCGAACGCCCGCTTCCGGAGCCGCGCCGAGCGTCCCATCGCTCTGTTCAACCGTCGCCATAACATCCTTCAGCGGTTGGAACCCGGATGTGCGAAGGCCCGCCGCGGCGAGGAAGCCGGGAACAACGCCCTTGCACAGCGCCGCGCCGGAGAAGCGAGCATGCTTCCCCTGTCGGCTCGGCGCGCTGATAGACGCGGGAGCGCCGCTTTGCCAACAGCGTTTTTGAACGCCCCATCCCTGCCGGAGAGCCCGATGCGCCTCGCCCTCTACCAGCCCGACCAGCCGGGCAATGTCGGCGCGATCCTGCGCCTCGGCGCCTGTCTCGGCGTGCCGGTGGACGTGGTCATGCCCTGCGGCTTTCCCTTCTCCGACCGGGCGCTGAAGCGCGCCGGCATGGACTATGCGCGGCTGGCGGCGGTGACGCGGCACGATAGCTGGGACGCATTCGAGGCGAGCGTCGCTGGAAGGCTGGCGCTGTTCACGACCGCCGGCGCGACGCCGCTGGCGGCGGCGGCGTTCGAGGTCGGGGACGTGCTGCTGTTCGGCGCGGAGAGCAGGGGCGTGCCCGCCGAAGTCCACGCCCGCGCCGCCTTGCGCGTGCGAATCCCGCAGGCGGCGGGCACCCGCTCCTTGAATCTCGCCGTCGCCGCGGGCATCGGGCTGGCGGAGGCGCTGAGGCAGACCGGATTGTGGCCGTCATGATCGAGCTCGACGAACAGCAGCAGCAGGCCCGCGACTGGTTCGAGAGCCTGCGCGACCGCATCTGCGCCGCCTTCGAGGGGATCGAGCGGGGGGCAGGCAGCGACGCCGCCTTCGGCTACACGCAATGGGACCGGACCGATGCCGATGGCGGGCCGGGCGGCGGCGGCGTCCGGGGCCTGATGCGCGGCCGGGTGTTCGAGAAGGTCGGAGTCAACGTCTCGACCGTCGCCGGCCGCTTCAGCGAGGAATTCGCCCCCACCGTCCACGGCGCCGGCGAGGACCCGCATTTCTTCGCGACCGGCATCAGCCTGGTCGCCCATATGGCCAACCCGCACGTGCCCGCGGTCCATATGAACACCCGCTTCCTCGCGACGACGAAGCGCTGGTTCGGCGGCGGCGCCGACCTCAACCCGCCCATCCCTTATGACCAAGATACCGCCGACTTCCACGCCCGCCTGCGCGCCGCCTGCGCCGCGCACGACCAGACCTTCTACGAGCGCTTCCGCAAATGGGCGGACGATTATTTCTATATCCCCCATCGCGGCGTCCATCGCGGCGTCGGCGGCATTTTCTACGACCATCTCGAAGGCCCGTTCGACGCGAGCTTCGCCTTCACCCGCGAGGTCGGCGAAGCCCTGCTCGACATCTTCCCGAAGCTGGTCAGGCGGCGGATGGAGACGCCGTTCACCGACGAGGACAAAGCGCGCCAGCTCGAATGGCGCGGGCGCTATGCCGAATTCAACCTGATCTACGACCGCGGCACGTCGTTCGGCCTGAGGACCGGCGGCAATGTCGACGCCATCCTGATGAGCCTGCCGCCGGAGGCGACGTGGCGCTGATCGACATCCCGGCCGGCCAGCTCGGCGCAATCGTCACCTATCTCGAAATGACCGAGCGGCCGAAGCCGCGGGCGCTGCCCGATTCGGCGCTTCGGCTGGAACGGTGGAAAGACCCGGATCCGGACAAATACCGGCTGCTCTTCCGCCGCGTCGGCGGCAAATGGCTGTGGTTCTCGCGCCTGGCGATGAGCGACGAGCGGCTGCGCGCGGAAATGGCCGAGGTCCATGCGATCGTCGACCGCCGCGGCGTCGAGGTCGGCATGCTGGAGCTCGACTTCCGAACCTCCGGCGAATGCCTGATCCGCTTCCTCGGCCTGGTGCCGGAGCTGGCCGGCCGCGGCCATGGCGCCTGGCTGTTCGCGCAGACCCTGGCGCTCGCGTGGCGGCCGGGGGTCGCGCGGGTGCGGGTCAACACCTGCAGCCTCGATCACCCGGCGGCCCTGCCGGCCTATCTCCGGGCCGGCTTCCGCGCCGTCAGGCGCGCGTTCGAGAGCTTCCCCGATCCGCGCCTCTCCGGCCTGCTCCCGGCCGACGTCGCGCCGCAGGTGCCTTTATTCGAACACCTGCCCGACTGAGGCGACGCCGCCGGAAAGCTGCACATAGATCCTGGCCACCATGACGACGAAATAGGTGAGGAAGATCGCCTGCAGGATGCCCGTGATCAGCTGGAGGCCGAAGGAAGAAAGCGATCCCGGCGTCGGCGCACCGGCCACGAGCGCGAGGAGGATTCCGCCCACGGCCCCGACAACCACGGCAAAGACGATGAAGACGAGGACGATCAGCGCCAGAAAGCCGAGCAGCTTCCAGAAATGGCCGGAGGTGAGATCCCAGCTGCGCCGGAGGATGCCGACGGGTCCGATCGATTCCGCCGCCGCGACGGGCGTCATGAGGATCAACCTGATCGAAACGAAGATCAGCAGGAGCCAGAGGATGAAGAGCAGAAGCACGGGCAGCCCCGGATGGCCCGATTTGATGCCCGAAACCGCGAATGCGGCGAGCGGTACGATCAGGATGATCGCGCCGACGAACCAGATCAACCACGCGCCGATCAGCGGAAGGATCCTTCGTGCCGCATGGCCGAAGGCGTTCCCGATCACGGTTTCCCGTCGCAGGGCGAGCATGTTGAGCGTGAGATGTCCCCAGATGCTCAGCAGGATGACGGGGATGGCAAGGAGCAGCAGCATCGGCAAAGCGGCGAGCATTCGTGCGGGGTCCGGAACGGTCCCGGGCGTCATCGCCGCCGTGCCGAGGAGGAGCCTCGGTGCGACCGCCTGCAGGATCAGGCTGGGCAGAGACATCAGGCCGAAGGCGATGAGGAAGAGCGGCCCCGCTTCCTGCTTCACGAAGACCGAAGTCTCGTTCCACGCGGTCGTGATCGACAATTTCATGCTGCCCTCCCTTGCATCCCGCCCTTATGCTGGATGAGCAGGACAGGCGCAATCGCGAGGCGAAGACTTGAATCCGGTTCCCGACTGGCAGGTAAGCCCGGGACTGACGCCCTTTCCCGAGGCGTTGGCCGACATGGAGGCGCGCGCCGCCGCCATCCGTGCCGGGACGGCGCTCGAGCGGATCTGGCTGCTCGAGCACCCGCCGCTTTACACCGCCGGCACCAGCGCCGATCCCGCCGAATTGTTCAATCCCGAGGGTTTCCCCGTCTACGAGGCCGGCCGTGGCGGGCGTTACACCTATCACGGGCCGGGGCAGCGCGTCGTCTACGTCCAGCTCGACCTCGACCGGCGCGGCCGCGACGTCCGTGCCTTCGTCCACGCGCTCGAAGGCTGGGTGATCGCGACCCTCGCCGAGC
Organism: Alphaproteobacteria bacterium; assembly: GCA_028293025.1. Taxonomy (GTDB): domain Bacteria; phylum Pseudomonadota; class Alphaproteobacteria; order Sphingomonadales; family Sphingomonadaceae; genus Allosphingosinicella. The sequence goes on along the minus strand of JAQGLF010000259.1, from coordinate 2,586 downwards.
TCGGCGTCGCCGCGCGCCGCGCGCCCGGCCGGATCGGCATCTGGACCGACCGGGGCGGCGGCGAAGCCAAGATCGGCGCGATCGGCGTTCGTGTCCGAAGATGGGTCACTCTGCACGGATTCGCGGTCAACCTCGCCCCGGAACTTTCCCACTTCTCAGGGATAGTGCCGTGCGGTATTGCGGACTTTCCAGTGACCAGCCTCGACGAGATGGGAGTGTCTTGCGGACAGGAACGTTTCGATCTGGCACTGAAACAGGGGCTCGACCTTTTTCTCGCCTCCCTCGAGGGGGCGGCGAGAAGGCTTGAGAGCGCTTCCCTTTCCGTTTAATGTGTCCAACTGATTTGGCAAAAAGGGACCAACCCGACCAAATCGCTAATCTAGGGAGTTTCTAAATGCGTGACCTTTTTGCGAAAGTGATGACCGGTTCGATGGTTGCCGGCGCGGCCCTCCTCGTTGCGGCCTGCGGCGGCGGCGGCGACACCGCCAACAACACCGCGACCGTGAATACCGACGAGACGCTGATGGGCAGCAATGACGTCACCACCGTCGATGCGACCAATGCCGGCACCGCCAATCTCGGCGCCGCCACCGACATGAATGCGGGCGCTGCCATGACCGGCAACACCAGCACGACCACGACGACCAACACCACGACCGGCAACACCACCGGAATGTAATTTCCGCCAGGTGAGGCTTTCGGAAAAGGCCGTCCGGGCGACCGGGCGGCCTTTTCTTATGCCCGGCAGGCTTTTCTTATGCCGAGCAGCGGTTTACCAATGGCGAGCCGTGCACGTCCCGCGACGGACACCGGCTCCCAGGCTGGAACGGGGATGGCGGCGTGTTACCGTGGCGGCGGATTCCGCCTGTGCGAGGGGTCAGATGAAGTTCACGACGAAGAGCGGCTTCGGTGCCGCGATGCTGGCGGCAGCGACGCTCGCCGGTCTCTCTTTCCCCCAGCCTGCCGCCGCGCAGCTCTTCCTGACCCCGCCGGACCTCAAGCCGGGGCCGATCGAGCCGAACGATCCGCTCGTCGGCCTGCCGACCCCAGGCGCCACGCCGGCCGAATATCGCGCCAACCTTCTCTGGAACTTCCGCGCCGGCCTCAACGTCGCGGCGCTGCAATGCCAATTCTCGCCCTTCCTGAGGGTGGTGCCGAATTATAACGGCATCCTCGCCCATCATTCGGAGGAGCTGGCCGCGGCCTACACGACGCTCAACAATTATTTCAAACGGATCAACGGGCCGGTCAAGGGCGCCAAGGCGTTCGACGATTATTCGACGATGACCTATAATGGTTTCTCGACGCTGCAGGCGCAGCTCGGCTTCTGCCAAGCCGCGTCCAACATCGCGAAATCCGCGGTGCTCGCGCCCAAGGGCCAGCTGATCAACGTCGCGATGCAGAGGATGCGGGAGCTCAGGAACAGCCTGGTTCCCATGTTCGACCAGAGCACGGCGCCGAACAATCCCTATGCGATCGGGCTGCAGCCGATCCCCTCCCTGCTCGATCAATGCTGGGACAAGAACGACCAGTTGAAACCGGCCTGCGCCGCGCCCGGCTCCTGAGGCGAGGGTCTAAGGAAGCCCCAGCAGCTTGTGCGTCTGGAGGCTGAGCTTCCAGGCCGGATTGGCCATCACATAGCCGATCGCTTCGCGCAAAGCCGCCTCCCTCGCGATGGGGTCCTTTGGGCAATCCATCGGCTGGATCAGGAAATGGTCGAACCCCCAGCCGAGCAGCGGCGCGGGATCGATCTCCTGCTGCGGCCAGACCAGCTTCAGCTCGTTCCCCCGCCGCTGGACCACCTCGGTGCCCGCCTTCGGGCTGACGCAGATCCAGTCGAGGCCGGCGGGCGCCGGCAGCGTGCCGTTGGTCTCGACCGCGATTTCGAAGCCGCGGTCGTGGAGCGCATCGACGAGCGGCGGATCGAGCTGAAGCATCGGCTCGCCGCCGGTCACCACCACCAGCGGCGCGGGCGCAGAACCCCAGAGCGAACGCGCCTTGTCCGCCAGGGCCGCGGCCTCGTAACGGCCGCCATTCGCGCCGTCGGTGCCGACGAAATCGGTGTCGCAGAAGCTGCAGGCGGCGGCGGCGCGATCCTGCTCGCGCCCCGACCATAAATTGCAGCCCGCGAAGCGGAGGAAGACGGCGCGACGCCCCGCCTGCATCCCCTCGCCCTGCAGGGTCAGGAACAGCTCCTTGACGGCGTAGCTCACGGCCTCGCCGCATAAGCGGTCGGATCGGGCAGGCCGGCTTCCTCGAATCCGCGGGCGCGCAGCCGGCAGCTGTCGCAATAGCCGCAATGGCGGGCGGTCCCGGCCGAATCGACGACCGGATCGTAGCAGGACCAGCTGAGCCCGGCGTCGAGGCCGAGCCGCGCCGCCTCGCGGGCGATGTCGGCCTTCGTCATGTGCTGGAGCGTCGCGTGAATCCGGAACGCCTCGCCGCTGGCGCCGGCCTTGGTGGCGAGCGAAGCGAGCCGCTCGAAGGCTGCAATGAAGTCCGGGCGGCAATCGGGATAGCCGGAATAATCGAGCGCATTGACCCCGATGAAAAGGTCGCGCGACCCCGCAGCCTCCGCCCAGCCGA
>JAQGLF010000198.1 GCA_028293025.1 Alphaproteobacteria bacterium | reverse complement strand
GCCCGAACCTGCGCCCGAGCCCGTACCGGCGCCCGAGCCCGCACCGGCGCCCGAGCCGGAGCCGGCTCCCGCCGCCGAGGAAGCGCCGGCCAAGCCGAAGCGGACCCGCCGCCGCAAGGCCGCCGGGGACGAGCCCCCCCCGGCCGCTCCCGAGGCCGCCAACGACGCCGCCGCCGCCCCCGCGGGCGGGGAGGCGGAGGACGGCGAATCGGAGGGCGACGAAGCGGGCGGCCCGCCGCGTCGCGGCTGGTGGCAGCGCACCTTCGGGGCCTAGGTAGGCCGCGCTCATGTCCGGTTCAGCCCGCAAAGGCGACAGGAGCGCGATGGCTGAAGCATTCCGGATCCGGCTCGGGCGGGGCGCGCTGCTCGCCCGCTTCCTGATGCTGCTCGCCCTGAGCTTCGCGGTCGCGGTGCGGCCGGCGATGGCGCAGGAGATATTGCGCGACGCCGAGACCGAGACGCTGTTCCGCGACATGGAGCGGCCGATCATCGAGGCGGCGGGCCTCAGGCCGGAGAACGTCCAGATCGTCCTCCTCCAGGACCGGTCGATCAACGCCTTCGTCGCCGGCGGGCAGGTGGTCTACATCCATTCCGGCCTCATCGCCGCCGCCGACAACGTCAACCAGGTGCAGGGCGTTGTCGCCCATGAGCTCGGTCATATCGCCGGCGGCCATGTCGTCCGCATGGCCGAAGGCGAACGCGCCGCGACCGGCATCATGCTGCTGTCGCTGCTGCTCGGCGCGGCGGCGATGGCGGCCGGCGCGGGCGATGCGGGCGCGGGCATCATGGCGGCAGGCCAGCAGGCGGCGATGGGCAAGTTCCTCGCCTTCAGCCGCACCCAGGAATCCTCGGCCGACGCGGCCGGAGCCAAGTTCCTGAACCAGGCCGGGATCAGCGGCCAGGGCCTCCTCCAATTCTTCAAGAAGCTGCAGAACGAGGAGTTCCGCTATGCCATCCCGCAGGACGACGCCTATGCCTATACCCATCCGCTGAGCGGTGAGCGCATCCAGGTGCTGGAGCAGGTGCTGAAGGGCTCGCCGGCCTGGAACGCGCGCACCGATCCGGCGCTGGAGGCGCGCTTCCAGCGGGTGAAGGCGAAGCTGACCGGCTATGTCGAGGATCCGAAGCGGACCCTGATCCTGTATCCGGAGAGCAACCGAAGCGAGCCGGCGCGCTATGCCCGGGCCTATGCCTGGCACAAGAGCGCCTATCCCGACAAAGCCCTGGCCGAGATGGACAGCCTGCTCAGGGACCGGCCGCACGACCCCTTCTATCTCGAGCTCAAGGGCCAGATCCTGCTCGAATCGGGCAAGCCGGAGGAGGCGCTCGCCTCGCTGCGCGAAGCGGTGACGCAGGCGCCCGACCAGCCTCTGATCTCCTCCTTGTTCGGCCATGCGCTGATCGCCACCGAGAAGCCGCAGAATTTCGACGAGGCGAAAAGGGTGCTCCGCTCGGCCATCGCCCGCGACAACAGCAATCCCTTCGCCTGGTACCAGCTCGGCATCGTCTACGATCACGAGGGCGACGAGCCGCGCGCCGCTTTGGCGACGGCGGAGCGCTACAATCTCGAAGGCCAGCCAAAGCTCGCCCTCGCCCATGCCGAGATGGCGATGCGCGGCATCCCCAACGGCACCTCCGACTGGCTCCGGGCGCAGGACATCGCGATGGTCTCGCGCACCCAGGTCGAGCACGACAAGAAGCATCACAGTGACAGCCCGCACTGAGGCGGAATCCTCCGTCTTGGGCTCCCGCATCCTCGCGGGGTGGAGATCCTGGCTCGCCGCCGCCGTCGCCGGCGCGCTGATCGGCGCCGGCGCGATGTGGTTCGCCTCGGGGGCGATCGTCCGTTCCGCGCTGCTCCGCAATCCGGAGATGATCGCCGAAGGCCTCCAGCGCCTGCAGGAGCGGGAGCTGGCGAAGGTGGTCGCCGCCAATCGTCCGGCGTTCGAGACGCCGTTCGCCGGCGCCTGGGCCGGAGCGAAGGATGGCGACGTCGTGCTCGTCGAGTTCTTCGATTATGCCTGCGGCTTCTGCCGCAAGAGCAATGCCGATCTCGACCGGCTGCTGAAGGAAGACCGCAAGCTCAAGATCGTCTGGCGGGACTGGCCGGTATTGGGGCCCGACAGCGAGGCCGCCGCCAAAGCCAGCCTCGCCGCCGCCGCGGCCGGACGGTTCAAGCCGTTCCACGACGCTCTGTTCGCGGCCGGGCGGCCGACGACGGCGGCGGTGACGACGGCGGCGCGGAGCGTCGGCATGGCTTCGCCGGCGGCGCCGCAAAATGCCGGCGAGGAGCTTTCCCGCAATTACGATCTCGCCCGCGCGATCGGCGCCAACGGCACCCCCACTTTCGTCGTCGGCGACAAAGTGCTGCGCGGAGCAGTCGGCTATCACGCGCTGAAAGCGGCGATCGTCGAGGCCCGGGAGCGGGGCTGAACCACGCGTCATCCCGGCCGGGATGACGATTACGCCTTCACCCCTTGAACCCCTGCGCCACCACATACCATTCGGACGAGCCCTTGCGGCTCGCCGGCGGCTTGGCGTGCTTGACCGCGGAGAAGAGCCGCTTGAGCTGGGCGACCAGCCCGGCATCGGCGCCGCCGGCCAGCACCTTGGAGACGAACGCCCCGCCCGGCTTCAGCATGTCGCCGGCGAAGTCGAGCGCCGCCTCGACCAGGCCCATGGTGCGCAAATGGTCGGTCTGCGGGTGGCCGACCGTGTTCGCCGCCATGTCGGAGAGGATGAGATCGGCCGGCCCCCCCAGCGCCTCTCGAAGCCGGTCCGGCGCGGCTTCGTCCATAAAGTCCATCTCCAGGATGGAAACGCCTTCGATCGGGTCGGTGGGCAGCAGGTCGATGCCGACGATCGTCGCCCGCGGCAGACGCTGGCGGACGACCTGCGACCAGCCGCCGGGCGCGATGCCGAGGTCGATCACCCGCTCGGCGCCCTTGAGAAAGTGGAACCGCTCGTCGAGCTCGATCAGTTTATAGGCCGCCCGCGAACGATAGCCCTCCGCTTTGGCACGCTTGACATAGGGATCGTTGAGCTGCCGCTCGAGCCATTTGGTCGAGCTCACCTTCCGCCCCTTGGCGGTGCGCAGGCGGGTCACAATTTATGCCCGTCGCGCGCCATCAGCGAACGGAGGATGCCTTCGCGGATGCCGCGATCGGCGATGCCGAGCGTCTTGGCCGGCCAGATGTCCATGATCGCCTCGAGGATGGCGCAGCCGGCGACGACCAGATCCGCCCGCTCGGCGCCGATGCAGGGGAGCTGGGAGCGCTCCTCGATGCTCATCCCCGACAGCATGTCGTTGACCCCGCGCATCGACTCCGCCGGCATCAGCAGGCCGTCGACCGCGCGCCGGTCGTAAGCCGGCAAAGCGAGATGGACGCTCGCCAGAGTGGTGACGGTGCCGCTGGTGCCGAGCAGGCGGATATTGTCGCCCGGCGGCGGCAGCAGCTCGGAGAAGCGGCGGAAGGCGTGGCGGACCCGCTCCTTCATCCGGCCATAGGCGGCGAGCCGTTCGGCGCCGTCCTTGAAGTCGCGCCCCTCGCTCTCGGTCAGCGAGACGACGCCCCAGGGCGCGCTCCACCAGCATTTGATCTTGGGGATGCCGACGCCGTCCGCGTCGACGAGGACGAGCTCGGTCGAGCCGCCGCCGATGTCGAAGATGAGGGCGGGGCCGTCGCCGGGCTCGAGCAGGCGGTGGCAGCCGAGCATGGCCAGCCGCGCCTCCTCCTCGGGCGCGATGATCTCGAGCGCGATGCCGGTCTCCTGCTTCACCCGCTCGACGAAATGGCGGCCGTTGACGGCGCGGCGGCAGGCCTCGGTCGCGACCGAGCGGGCGAGCGAGACGCGGCGGCGGCGCAGCTTGTCGCCGCAGACGGCGAGCGCGGCGACCGCCCGGTCCATCGCCGCCTCGCTGATCCGCCCGCTCATCGCCAGACCCTCGCCGAGCCGGACGACGCGCGAGAAGGCGTCGATGACGGTGAACCCCTCCTCGGAGGGACGCGCGATCAGCAGCCGGCAATTGTTGGTGCCGAGATCGAGCGCGCCGTAGCAGGTTCTGACGGGGGGTCGCCGCCCCGGAAGGAGGGCGGCTGGAACCGCCTGCGCCGGTGCCGGCGGGAGCGGAGCCGTCGCGGCTTCGTGCGCCATAGCTTCACACTCTTATGTTCTCGTTCAGGAGGCTAGACGCCTCCCTGACTTGCCGTCAGGGTACATCGCGCCGAGAGCGAGGGCAAGGGAGGGGCGACGGAGCCGGCCTGCGGCCTTGACCCGTTTCGGGCCGGGCCCTATCTCGCGGCCCGCGCTGCCCCGTCGTCTAATGGTAAGACTACGGACTCTGAATCCGTCAATCGAGGTTCGAATCCTCGCGGGGCATCCATGCCGACTACTCGCGGGAGCTGGATCGATGCGGTTCGATGGGGCGCATCGGCCCGGGCGCGAACCGGCTGCCACCGCGCCCGATCGACGCCTCCTCGATCCGCGCGGCGCCGCCGCCTATCGCCCCGATCTCGACGGCCTACGCGCATTGGCGGTTCTGGCCGTGATGGCCTTTCACGCCGCGCCCGGCCGGGTGACGGGGGGCTTCGTCGGAGTCGACGTCTTCTTCGTCATCTCGGGCTATGTCATCACGCTGTCGCTGCTTCGCGATCGCGGCGACGAAAATCGGCTCGCCGGATTCTACCGACGCCGGATCAGAAGGCTGTTTCCGGCGCTGCTCGCGGTCCTGGTCGCGACCAGCGTCGTCGCGTGGAGCACCCTGCCGCTCGCCGACCTGAAGCACTATTTCCGGCATCTCGTGTGGGGGGCGCTGTTCCTCTCCAATTACGGTTTCTGGCGCGAGTCCGGCTATTTCAACAGCTTCCCCGCGGCCAAGCCCCTCCTCCACCTCTGGTCGCTCGGCGTAGAGGAGCAATTCTACCTTCTCTGGCCGCCGATCCTTCTCCTCGTCGGCGGGAACAAGCGTTCGAAAGCAATCATCGCCCTCCTGGCGCTGCTTTCCCTCATGCTCAGCGTCCATCTGAGCATGACCGCCGCCGCGACGGCCTTCTTCTCCCCGTTCAGCCGCGGGTGGGAATTCCTCGCCGGGGCATTGGCGGCGCTCGCTCCGCCTGCGCGCCTGGGCCGCCACCCCGCGGCGTCGTGGACAGGCACTGCGGGGTTGCTGATGATTGCCGCGAGCGTGGTGGTCGTGAACCTCGACAGGCCTTATCCCGGCTGGTGGGCGCTCCTGCCCACCTGCGGCGCGGTGCTGCTCGTCGTCGCCGGCCCCGACGGCTGGGCAGGACGCAAATTGTTGTCCCACCCCGTTCTCGTCGGCATCGGCCTGATCAGCTATCCGCTCTACCTCTGGCACTGGCCGCTGATCAGCTTCGCCTCGACCCTCACTTACGACGTCCTTCCCTGGACCTGGCGGCTCGGGGCTCTCCTGCTCAGCTTTCCCCTGGCATGGATGACGTTCCGGTTCGTCGAACGCCCTGCGCGGCGAGGAGGAGGCCGGACGGTCGCTTGCCTCGTCGCGGCCATGGCCGCGCTCTGCGGGGCCGGGCTGACGGCGAACCGGCTCACCGGCCGACCGGGACTGCGGCCAGTGATCGATCCGCGGATCGCGTTCGTCTCTTCCTATCGCAACGCCCTGCTGGCGCCGAGGGCGTTTAACTGCAGCCTCGGAAATACCGAGCGCGGCACGGTTCGGACCGCGCTTCCCGCGCCATGCCTCCCCCAAGGAAAGCCTCGGACCTGGCTGATCCTGGGCGATTCGCATGCCAACGCGCTCACCCCGGGGCTTCGGCACGCGGCGCCGGCCGATGTCGCCGTCGCGGAGCTTTACGGCGGAGGCTGCGCTCCGCTGGACATCGGGAAAAGCCGCTTCTGCTCGGAGACCGCCCGCGCGAGCCTTTCCCTGGTCGCGATGCTCCGCCCGGAGCTCGTGCTCCTTGCCCAGCAACACGATCACGACCGTCGTGACTGGAACGCCCTGGCGCTTCAGCTGAAGCGTGCCGGAGCACGGTCGGTCGTTCTCATCGGACCGGTCCCGCAATGGCTCGGCTCGCTCCCTCAAATCGTCGCGACCCACGACTGGCCGCGCATCCCCGCTTACGAGCGGACGAGTCTGGACGCCGCCATCCTGTCAACCGATGCGAAGTTACGGAATGCCGACTCGGGCCGCTTTGCCTTCACCTACCTGCCGCTCATTCCCCGCTTGTGCTCCTCCGCCGGGTGCAGGGCTTCGGTTCCAGGGACGCAGCCGCCGGTGCTGATGGTTCGCGATTACGGCCATCTCACGCCCGAAGGTGCCGCCTATATCGCCGAATCCATCATCGTTCCGGAGCTCGAGGCTCATCGACCCGGCGCCGCCGGCGGCGAGCGCGCAGGGATGTCCGTCGCTCGACGCAGCCGCTGAAGGCGATGACCGACGAGACCCGCGCCTGCCTCGTGAGTGCTAGCGCCCAATTCCGGTACGGACGACCGCGGGCTCGGAGCAGCCGCCGACGACGCGCCACACCGCGAGATAGTGGGAGGCGGGCGGCTCTTCGCCGAGGCGGCGGACGGAATGGGCGGATGCCGCGCCTTTTGCGTAACTCACGGTCGGCGGAAGGCAGTGCAGGGGTGCGGACGCCTTGGGTGCGGGGGCGGCCGGAGCGGCGGCCAAGGCGGCGATCAGGAACAGCATCATCACGGGCTCCTTTCCCGAGTTCATTAGTAGATCGGCGGGCGCGATGGGAGCCTGGCGGTGCGTGATCCAGGACGCGAAATCGGTATAAGGAGGGATGATGAGTCCGCGCCTTCCGCTCCTTTTCGCCGCCGCCTTGCTGGGATCGGCCGCCGTGCCGCCGCCGTCGATCGATGCCGACACGGCGGCCTGGTGGCGGACGACGCGTTTTCTCTCGAGCGATGCGATGGAGGGCCGGGATACCGGCTCGGCCGGCCATGAGCGGGCGGCGCGCGCGGTCGCTTCGCGGTTCGCGCGCGCCGGGCTGAGACCGGCGGGGGAGGGGGGCGGCTGGTTCCAGCGCATCGATCTCACCGAAGTGCGGGTGGACAAGGCCGGCACGTCCTTCCGGATCCTGCGCGGCGACGGCAGCGAAGCGCCGCTCGCCTTCCTCCACCAGATCACGATCCGACCGACCGACGCTCTGGCGCCCCGGCTCGACGCGCCCCTCGCCTTCCGCGGCTTCTGCTCGCGCGCCGAGATGCGCGACGTCGCCGGCAGGATCGTCATCTGCTTCAACAGCCGGCGGACGGCCGGCGAGCGCAATGCGGCGGCGGTCGCCGGCGGCGCGGCCGGGCTGATCGCGGTCGACAATCCCTATTTCACCGTCGAGCCGCCGCGCTGGCCGGTGGCTTATGCGCGGACCGTCCGCATCGCCGGCGACCCGCCGCCCGCCGACGCCGCATTGCCGGCGATGCGGCTCAGTGCCGACGCCTTCGCCGACCTCATCCGCGGCTCCGGCCGGGATGCGGCGGCGATCCTGCGGGCGGGCGGCGACGACAAGCCGCTGCCCTCCTTCGACGTCCCTGCGCGACTCCGCGCAGCCTTCGCGATCAGCCGCGCCCGCTACGGCTCGCCCAACGTGCTCGGCATCCTGCCGGGGACGGACCCGGTGCTGAAAAGTGAAATCGTGGTGCTCGGCGCCCATCTCGACGGCTACGGCACTGGTGAGCCGGTCGATGGCGACCGGCTCTACAACGGCGCGCTCGACGACGCGGCCTATGTCGCCCTGCTGGCGCAGCTCGCCGACCGGCGGCACGGCAAGGGCTATCGCCGGACGATCCTCTTCGCCGCCTTCACCGGCGAGGAGAAAGGCCTGCTCGGCTCGGCATATTTCGTCCGCCACCCCACCGTCCCGCTCCCCCGCATGGCGGCGATGATCAACCTCGACCAGCTGCGGCCGCTGTTCCCGCTCGACATCCTCACCATGCTGGCGGTGGACCGTACCAGCCTCGGTGCCACGGCGCGGCTTGTGGCGGCGCCGATGGGGATCCGCATCCAGGCCGATCCGGAGCCGGAGCGGGGCCTGCTCCAGCGCGCCGACCATTGGCCGTTCCTGCAGGCGGGGGTGCCCGCGACGGGCTTCATCTTCGGCTATGTGCCCGGAACCGACGCGGAGCGGCGCTATCGGCTCTGGTACCGGACCCGCTACCACCATCCGGCCGACGACGTGACCCAGCCGATGGACTTCGCGGCGGCCGCGAAGTTCAATATTTTCTTCTACCGCCTGGTCGAAGCCGTCGCCGATGGCGGTGCGCGGCCGCGCTTCATTCCCATCGGCGGTCCTGCGCGTTAAGTCTCCGCAAAAGGGGGGGAGGATGCATCACCCGCACGTTCACGCGGAGCAGGACGAGCCGGAAGGCGAGGGCGGAGGCGGGCCCGCGCCGCCGCCGCCGCGACATGCGGGGCTCAAGCGCTTCCTCCGCGAATTCGTCGGCGTCACCATGGGGGTGCTGCTCGCCCTGATCCTCGAGCAGGCGGTCGAATATTGGCGCGAAAGGGAACGGGTTTTCGATACGCGCGATTCGATGAACGAGGAGGTTTCAGATTTCGCCGAGATCTTCACGCTTCGCGAGCGGCTCGACCCATGCGTGAAGCGCAAGCTCGGCGCGCTCGACGCCTTCATTGCCGGCAAGGGGCCTGCCGCCCCGCTGCGGGATGTCGGGCGTCCGAAATATTACTTTTCGAGCCGTGGCGCGTGGAACAGCAATGTGGCCGATCAGATCGCCCGCCATCTCGGCGCCAGGACGGTCAGGCAATATGGCGAGCTTTATCAGGGCATGACCGAATATTTGTCGCTTTCCCGGGACGAGCAGTCGGCTTGGGTGACGCTGCAGACGCTGGAAGGAGATGCCGATCCGATCACGCCCGACCGAAAGGCGCGGCTGAAGGAAGCGATCGCGGAGGCCCGCAACGCCGATTTGCTGCTGATGGCGACGGCTGAGCAGATGCTCGTCGATGCGAAGGCGCTCGGTATCTCGCGCAACGGCAGCCTGCGGTCGCTGAGGGTTGAATCGGAGCCGATCTGCCGGCCCCTCGCCACCACCGCAACCCGAACCGGCGATCCGCTCGTTGCGGCGAGCGGGCACAAATCCTAGTGCGGGCCGCGAAAACGACAGGGAGAGACAGGATGCCGAAAAGGCTCGTCGCCGCGCTGGCTTTCGGCGCCGCCTTTGCCGCCATGGCCGCGCCGGCTCAGGCACCGGCGGGTTACGACCTCCATACGCAGCGGACGAAGATGGCGCGGGTCGTCATGAATCCGAACGCCGCCTTCCTCAACGCCGAGGAACGGGACGTGGTGAACCTCCTCATCCGCGCCGCCGCCTTGATGGACCCGATCTATTTGCGGCAGACCGCGGCCGACAATCCGGCGACCCGCGCCGCGATTCTCCGCAGCCGCCGCGCCGACCGGGCTTTGCTGCTCGACTGGTTCGACCTCAATTTCGGTCCGTGGGACGTGCTCGCGGACAATCACGCTTTCTGGGGGAGCGCGCCGCTGCCGCCCGGCGGCGGCCTCTATCCCAAGGACCTCACGAAGGAGGCGTTCGACGCCTATCTGGTCGCCCATCCCGGCGAGCGCGACGCATTGACCAGCCCCTATACGGTCGTCCACCGGCAGGAGAATCGGCTGGTCGCCGTGCCGTACAGCGTCGAATACAGGCAATGGCTGGAACCCGCGGCGCGGCTGCTCGAACAGGCGGCGGCGCGGACGTCGAATGCGAGCCTCAGGCGCTTCCTGAAGCTGCGCGCCACCGCCTTCCGCTCCAACGATTATTATCCGTCCGAAATGGCGTGGATGGACGTGAACGGGACGCCGATCGAGGTCGTGATCGGCCCTTACGAAGTCTATGCCGACAATCTCTACGGCCAGAAGACGGCGTTCGAATCTTTCGTCACCGTCGCCGATCCCAGGCAGACGGCGGCGCTCGTCCGCTACAAGGCTTTGCTCCCCGACATGGAGCGCAACCTGCCGGTTCCCGAGAAATACAAGAACGCCAACCGGCCCTTCGCCTCGCCGATCCTGGTGACGGACGAGGTCCGTGGCGGCGGCGAAGCGGTGCAGGGCATCCAGACCATCGCCTTCAACCTGCCCAACGACGAACGGGTGCGGGCGGCGAAGGGCGCGAAGAAGGTGATCCTCGCCAATGTGCTCGGCGCCAAATACGACCGGATCCTGGCGCCGATGGCGAACCTCGTCTTCGTGCCCGATCAGGCGCGGCTGGTGACGCGGCAATATATGACCCAGGAGACGCTCTTCCACGAGCTGTCGCACAGCCTTGGGCCCGGCCAGATCGTCGTCGGAGGCCGGCAGACGACGGTCAATGCCGAGCTCAAGGACCAATATTCGGCGATCGAGGAATCGAAGGCCGACGTGATGGGCGCGGTCAACATCCTCTATTTGATGCGGCGCGGCGAGCTGCCGATCGCCGACCGGCCGCAGGCGCTCGCTTCCTATCTCGGCGACGTCTTCCGGCACCTGCGTTTCGGCACCGCCGACGCACACGGCCGGGGCGCGGCGATGCAATACGGCTTTCTCAAGGAGCATGGCGGCTTCGCCTGGGACGCGCGGGCGCGCCGCTTCCGGATCGACGACGACCGGCTGGAGGCGGGGCTGAAGGCGCTGGTCGCGGAACTCGTCAGGATCGAGGGCGACGGCGATTATGCGGGAGCCAGGGCGTTCCTCGACCGTTACGGCCGGCTCGACCCCGAGGCGCGGGCGGTGATCGCGACCATGTCGCACATCCCGGTCGACATCCAGCCCGTCTATCCCGCGAAGGTGTGAAGCCAATGGATTATCAGCCGCTGCTCGAGGAGGTGCTGAAGGACGTTTCGGCCTATCGCGGCCAGGGCAGCGTCGCCGGCTATATCCCGACGCTGGCGCGGGCGGACCCGAACAAGCTCGGCATCGCCCTGGCGCTCGAGGACGGCTCCGCCTTCGCCGCCGGCGACGGGGAAGAGACCTTTTCGATCCAGAGCATCTCCTACGTCTTCTCGCTGGCGCTCGCCCTCCACCACCAGAAATCGGCGCTGTGGAACCATGTCGGGCGCGAGCCGGCGGGATCGCCGGTCAACTCGATCTTCCAGCTCGAGATGGAAAAGGGCAAGCCGCGCAACCCGCTGACCAGCGCCGGCGCCATCGTCGTCTGCGACCAGCTGATCGGCGCCGACACCGCCGACGAGGCGGTCGAGGAGATGCTTGGCTTCCTGCGCGAGCGGTCAAGCGACGAGAGCGTCGCGATCGACGAAGGGCTGGCCATGTCGGAATCGCAGGCCGGCGCCTTCAACCGCAGCCTCGCCTATTTCATCTCCGCCTTCGGCAACATGCAGAACCCGGTCGCCGAAGTCCTGTCGCTCTACTATCGCCAATGCTCGATCGCGATGAGCTGCCGCCAGCTGGCGCGGGCGGCGCTCTATCTCGCCTTCGACGGCACGGATCCGGTGAGCGGCGACGCGGTGACGGTGGCCTCGCGCGCCCGGCGGATCAACGCCTTGATGCTGACCTGCGGCCATTACGACAATAGCGGCGACTTCGCCTTCCGCGTCGGCCTGCCGGGCAAGAGCGCGGTCAGCGGCGGCATCCTCGCCATCATCCCCGGCACCGGCGCCGTCTGCGTCTGGTCGCCGGGCCTCAACGCCGCCGGCACCTCGCTGGTCGGCGTCATGGCGCTCGAGCGGCTGGTCGAGCGGACCGGCTGGTCGCTCTTCGGCCACGGCCGCAGCCTGGGCTAGGGTCCGGACCCACAAAGGGCGTGGTCGTGATGGCATCAAAGCGGGATGAGGCGCAAGGAGAGCGGCCGAAGGCGTGGCGGGCCCCACGTCGAGGCCGCTCGACGCCGCGAATCGCCCGCTTTAATGTCACCCGAAGGGCAAGGGCATATTTGGCCCGTCGCGGCGTCGCTCGCTTGCCGGATAGTCCCACTATCCGGCGGCGCTCGCTCCTTGC
>JAQGLF010000183.1 GCA_028293025.1 Alphaproteobacteria bacterium | reverse complement strand
AGGCGACAGCGTAAAAGGAAGGCGCGGAGCGAAAGCGGTCCGAATCCGCGTTCATCCAGACTCCGGCGATCTTCTGCTTTTCGCGCACCAGGATCGGCTGGACAGGCCCGCGCAGGACGACGGCGATGTCGACCGGATGGTCGGGAGGGCGGCCGCCGGGATAGACAACGGCGCCGAACAGCAACAGCTGGGCGCCGGTGAAGCTGTAGCGGATCTGCACCTGGCGCGCCGAGATGTCGGGCACCAGCACAGGCTTTTCGGCAGCAATGAGAAGCGGCGCGATGCAGCCAAGCGCAATCGAGATGAGCCGCTTGCTCACAGATATTCGATCGAGAAGATCTCGTCCGGGCGCCAGGCGAGTCCGAGGGCCATTCGAAGCGCCACGAGGAGGATGATCACGGCCAGCGCGAGACGCAGATAGTCGGGCTTCACCCGCGTCGTCAGGATCGCTCCATATTGGGCACCGACGACGCCGCCGACGAGCAGCAACGCGGCAAGAACGATGTCGACCGCCCGCGTCGTCAGCGCGTGGACCATGGTCGTCGCGGCACTGACCGCGAGGATCATCACGAGGCTGGTCCCGATCACCACGCGGGCCGGCATTCCGAGCAGGTAGATCATCGCAGGAACGAGGATGAAGCCGCCGCCGATGCCGAGGAACACGGTGAGGATTCCGGCGACGAAGCCCAGCGCGAGCGGCGCCACTGGCGAAATATAAACGCCCGAGCTGTAGAAGCGCCAGCGCAGCGGGAGAGAGGCGACCCAGCGGTTGTGCCGGCGCTGCTGCGCCGCGGCCTCCGAGTTCACGTAGCCGAGCGCGATCAGCGAATCCTTCAGCATCAGAAAGCCGATCGACGTCAGGATCAATACGTAGAGAAGGCCGATCACGACATCGATCTGGCCGCTCGACTGAAGCAAGCGGAAGAGCGCCGCGCCGACGAAGGAGCCCAACAAGCCGCCGACGATCATGACTCCGCCCATCTTCATGTCGACGCCGCCCCGGCGCATGTGGACCATGACTCCGGAGACGCTCGCGCCGGTGATCTGCGTCGTGGCGGAGGCTACGGCGACCGTCGGCGGGATGCCGTAGAAAATAAGAAGGGGCGTGGTGAGAAACCCTCCGCCGACGCCGAACATGCCGGAGAGCACGCCGACGAGGAAGCCGAGGACGATGATCAGCGGTGCGTTGACCGACTGGCCGGCGATCGGAAGGTAAATGTCCATCTGCCGCCGACGACTAGCCGCAAAGGGCGGCCGTGGCCAAGTTGCGAGGAGCTAGAAATCCCCGGCGAGCGTGAGCGCAGGACCCGATCCGGGTTGGGCGTTGCCGGCGAGCTTCTGCCGCCAGTCGAGATGGACTCGCACATTGTTGCGCACTTTGATTGTGACGCGCGGACCGGCATCGATTCGGTAGAGTCCCGGCTGAGCGTCGCCCCAGACGCCAAATCCGGCGGAGAACTTCTTGTACACCGGCCGGGTGAGCGTCAGGCCTCCGTCGACAAATTTATCGCGGCTGTGCAGGCCGACCACGCCAGCCTGGAGGTACGCGTCGAGGCTGAACTGTCCGGGCATCGGCCGTTGATAGACTCCGCCCTCGGCGAAAATTGCGAAGGCATTGCGGCCGCCGCCGAATTGGCCGATCCGCTGCCGTCGCTCCGCCGTAATCCAAATCGGAAGGCCGCCGACCGGCTGCACCCGAACGCCCGCGGCGATTTCGGCGCCGCGACGGCCGACGTCTGAGCTGGTCCGGAACGAGGCCGCGATCTGGCGCATGAAACTGTAGAGGATGCGCGCGCCAGCCTGGCTTCCGCCGAGTTGTCCGCCGCTGGCGAGCGACGTCGGCCCGAGCACCTGGCCCTGACGCCCGCGCACGAGCGCCCAGGCGCTGGCCTGGAACCGCTCGATCGCGTTGCTGTGCAACACCGGCGTGCTCTGCCCCGGCACGACGACGCTCGAGCGCCTCTGCGCCATCGACATCGAGGCGAGCCTCGAAAGGGGCGAGTCATCGATCGGCGGGAACTGCGGATAGATCGCCAGCTCCGGCTCCGGGAGGACGTTCGCAAGCCGTGCCGGCCGTGCAGGAGGCATCGGAACCCGCACCGATCCCACTCCGTAATAGACCGGCACCACGACCGGCCTCACCTGCAGCGGAACCATCTGTTGCACCGGCCCGTAGGGAACCGCTGCCGGATAGTAGCCGGAGGCCGGCGCGGCCGCCTCCGGCTGAACCGGATCGATCGGCGGAAATGCCGTCGGAACGATCGGCGGAGCAGGCTTGGCCTCGCTGCGCTCAATGGTGAAGAGGGAGGCGCCCGGAAGGACTCCGAGCGTTGCAGCTCGAACGCCGGCCCAACCGGCGACGGCCAGCGCGAGGAAGCGCAGCGATGGCCTCATTGCGGAAGCTCCGCCGGGAAGATGTGGCGGGTCTTGTCCCAGCGCCGCGCTCCGCCGCCGAGGTGCAGCGACACGGCGCGCCCGGCGGCGAGCATCGCGATGACGTTGCCGACCACGAGCCGAGGCACGGACAGCACGCCCTCGCGCCAGCCGTAAGCCGAGGCCGTGAAGCCGGCGCGCATGAGCATGCGCCAGACGAGCAAGCAGCCGTTTACCGTCAGCAGGAGAGCCAGCGCGGGATCCATCCGCGCCTGGACCGGGGCGCCGAGCGCTTCGGCGAGCCACAGCTGCGACCACAAAAGCGCCGCCGCATAGGCCCCGAGGAGCAGCAAGGCGGCGAGTGGTCCGCGGCGATCGCGCATGCGCATCCAGCGCTCGCCAAGACCGCCCGTCCAGCCGAGCCGGTCCCAGCCGGAAAGCGCGATCCCACCGAGCCAGCGCGCCTTCTGCCGAACGGCGGCGCCGAGGCTCGCCGGGAAATGGCCGCGGGTGGCGACGACTCCGGGCTCGCCCGGCTGTGCGGGAATGCGCACGAACATGGTCTTGAGCCCGAGCGCCCCAAGCCTGAGCCCGAGCTCATAGTCTTCGGTCATGCTGTTGCCGGCGAAAGGCTTGCCATCCTGCATCGCGGCAAGCTCCGACAATGGCCGCCTTGCGATCGCACAACCGACCCCGGCGAGCGGAATCGCCGCCCCGACAGCTTCGCGCACGACCAGCTCCTTGATGTGCGCCTCGGCGAACTCGTCGCAATAATGGCCGCT
>JAQGLF010000136.1 GCA_028293025.1 Alphaproteobacteria bacterium | reverse complement strand
CGGCGGCGAGGGTGCCGAGCCACTCCCGGCGCGCGCCGCCGGTCCCCGCGTCGATCAGCAGGGACGAGCCGATCTTGACCGTGATCCGGCGCGCGCGCGCCAGCAGCAGGGCCGCCTCGCTCTCCTGTCGCACCGTTTCCGTCGCCCTCGCCATGACCGAATCCTATGGGCCGCTGCTGCGTCGCACAAGAAATGATTGTATCCCGTCTTGACAGGAAGCCGCCGACCCTTCAGCCTTAAAGGAGCGCGCAAGGGGCGCGACCGGGAGCAAGCACGATGAGCAAGGACAGGAATCATTCCTCCGCGCCGCCGGCCCGCTCCTTCTATTTCGGCTCGTTTAGCGGCCGGTACGCCTGGGGGCGTATCGGATAAAGCCGCACCACTTTCTCTAAACTTCGAGCTGAAACGCCCTCCCCGACCCGATTCCCGGCCTGTCCCGAGCGAAGTCGAAGGGCGACGAGACCCAAGATGAACGACATGTCTTCCCGCGGATTACCGCGGCTGCGCGCCGAGATCGACGCGATCGACGACGAGATCCTCCGCCTGATCGAGCAAAGGCTGGCCGTGTCCGACGCCGTCGCCGCGCTCAAGGATAGCGAAGGCGACGGCCGCCTCAAATTCCGGCCGCGCCGCCAGGCCGAGGTAATCGCGCGGCTGGCGAAGAAGGTCGCCCGGGCGCCGGCGACCCTGGTCGGCGCCGTCTGGCGCGAGCTGATGGGGCATGGCCTGCAGGCGCAGGCGCGCACCGAGATCGTGCTGTGCGGCCCGATCGACCGGGCCGTGCTCGAAGCCCATGTCCGCAGCCATTTCGGCTACGCCTTTCCATTGAGCTGGGCTTCGACCGACGCCGAGGCCTTGCGCCGCGCCCGCGACGAGGAAGCGATCGCGATCGTCGCCGGGCCGCTGCCGCAGCTCGACCGGCGGCTCGCGATCTGCGACCTGGTGCGCGCGCCGGACGGCACCGCCGTCGCGCACGCCGTCGGCCGCGTCGCCGACGAGGATTGCGCCGTCTCCCGGCCCGAGCCGGCGGCCGGCGCGCCCGTCTCCGGCGCCCTCGCCCCCGCCTGGTCGCCGTCGAGCTGGCGCCTCCGCAAGGCCGAGCAGATGCCGGTCTACCCCGACGCGGGCGCGCTCTCGCGGGTCGAGCGGCGGCTCGATGCCGCCCCGCCCCTCGTCTCGGTCGCCGACATCATGATGCTGCGCGCCTCGCTCGCCCGGGTGGCGGCCGGCCAGGCCTTCATCCTCCAGGGCGGCGACTGCGCCGAGAGCTTCGCCGAATTCGGCGCCGACAAGGTCCGCGACACCTACAGCCTGCTGCTGCGCATGGGCGCGATGCTGCGCGCCGGCAGCGGCGCCGACGTCGTCCATCTCGCTCGCATCGCCGGCCAGTTCGCCAAGCCGCGCTCGTCGGGAAGCGAGACGATCGACGGCATCACCCTCCCCACCTATCGCGGCGATGCGGTCAACGGCGCCCCCTTCGCCTCGGCCAGCCGCACGCCCGACCCGCGCCGACTGCTCGACGCGCATCGCCAGGCGCAGGTGACGATCGACCTGCTCCACGCTTATGCCGCTGCCTCCTATGCGGATCTGCCGGACATCCACCGCGCGGTCGGCCTCGCCGCCCAGGCGCGGCCGGTGTCGATGTACACCAGCCATGAGGCCTTGCTGCTCAATTACGAACAGGCGCTGACCCGCTTCGACGAGGCGAGCGAGAGCTGGTGGGCGATGGCGGGGCACATGATCTGGATCGGCGATCGCACCCGCGCGCCCGACGGCGCCCATGTCGAGTTCGCCCGCGGCGTCGCCAATCCGGTGGGCCTCAAATGCGGGCCGAGCCTGTCCTCCGACGATCTGCTGCGGCTGATCGAGCGGCTCGATCCCGACAATCGCCCCGGCCGGCTGGTGCTGATCGGCCGCTTCGGCGCCGGCAAGGTCGGCGCGCATCTGCCGGAGCTGATGCGGGCGACGCGGCGCGAGGGGCGCAATGCGATCTGGTCGGTCGACCCGATGCACGGCAACACCCGCTCGGTCGGCGCGCTCAAGACCCGTCTGCTCGGCGACATCATCGCCGAGATCCAGGCTTTTTTCGACATCGCCGGAGCCGAGGG
This sequence comes from Alphaproteobacteria bacterium, assembly GCA_028293025.1. Taxonomy (GTDB): domain Bacteria; phylum Pseudomonadota; class Alphaproteobacteria; order Sphingomonadales; family Sphingomonadaceae; genus Allosphingosinicella. Next base: position 18,696 of record JAQGLF010000136.1, on the reverse strand, counting down.
CGTCCATGCCGGCGGCGTCCATCTCGAAATGACCGGGGCCGAGGTCACCGAGTGCCTCGGCGGCAGCGCGCCGCATCTCGAGGCGGATCTGCCGAGCAACTACCTCACCCATTGCGACCCGCGGCTGAACCGCGCCCAGGCGCTCGACGTCGCCGGCGCCGTCGCGAAACTGCTCGCCAAGGCCGCCCGCGCCGGCCGCGACGCGGCCTGAGGCGCGCGTGAAGGTCGCCTATCAGGGTCTTCCCGGCGCCTTCGGCCATCAGGCGGCGCTAGCTTTCCTGCCGGGGCACGAGCCGGTGGCGGAGCCGAGCTTCGCCGCCGTCATCGCTGCCGTGGTCGAGGGACGGACCGAGCGTGGCGTGCTCCCGGTCGAGAATAACGAGGCCGGTCCCGTGGCCGAGGCCCGGGTCTTGCTCGCCGCGGCGCCGGTGGACGTGGTCGACGAACGGGTCCTGCCGATCCGCATGCATCTGCTCGGCCTGCCGGGCGCGCGGCTGGAGGAGATAACGACCGCGGTGAGCCATCCCGTTGCCCTCCGTCAGTGCGACCGCAACCTCGACCGGCTCGGCCTCGCCCGCGAGGAGGCGATGAACACCGCCGTCGCCGCCGCCGCGCTCCAGGATCCGGCCAAGGCGGTGCTCGGCTCCGCGGCCGCGGCCGAGGCTTACGGCCTCGTCATCCTCCTCGCCGACGTCCACGACCGTCCCGACAATGCCACCCGCTTCGCCATCCTCGCGGCGCGTGGCGCACCGGACACATAAAGGCGCCATTCATCCCGCCGGGCGCATCGTCCGTCCCGGCTTTCCTTGACAGGATCCCATCCGCGAACCACAGAGGCCGTCATGATTTCGCGCGCGAACCCCGTTTCCATTCTCCCGGCCGCCGCCGGCGCGACGCGCATTGCTTATTACTATTACTTTGCCGCCCGGGCGGAGACGGACTGACGCGCTTTCAAGACAAGCACGAAATTCCGAACCCCGCCCGGTCCTCCTGGCGGGGTTCTTCATTTTGGAAGGACCTCATCGATGCAAACACAGACCAAGATCGAAGACGCGCCCGCGCCGAAGCATGGCGCCCTCGCCTCGCCCGTGCCGCCGCCGGGCGCCGATGCCGATTGGACGGTGCCGCAGCATTGGGATGAGCTGACCGCCGAGGACCATTGGGTCTGGGACACTCTGTTCGCCCGCCAGCAGACCCTGCTCCACGGCCGCGCGGTCGAGGCTTTCCAGCAGGGCCTCGACGTGCTCCATCTCTCGCGGCCCGGCGTGCCCAATTTCGACGAGCTCAACCAGAAACTCAACGCCCGCACCGGCTGGACCGTGGTCGCCGTGCCGGGGCTGGTGCCGGACGACGTCTTCTTCCGCCACCTCAGCAACCGCCGCTTCCCGGCCGGCAATTTCATCCGCTCGCCGAAACAGCTCGACTATCTCGAAGAGCCGGACGTCTTCCACGACGTCTTCGGCCACGTACCTTTGCTCGCCCAGCCGGCGGTTGCCGATTTCATGCAGGCGCTCGGCCGCCTCGGCCTCGAGGCGCTCGACCGGGGCCAGCTCCATCGCCTGGCGCGGCTCTACTGGTACACGGTCGAGTTCGGCCTTGCCCGCGAAGAGGGCGCGCTCAAGATCTACGGCGCTGGCATCCTCTCCAGCTTCGGCGAATCCCATTATTCGCTGGAAAGCGCGAAGCCGCACCGGGCCGATTTCGACCTCCAGCGCGTCCTCCGCACCCGTTACCGGACCGACACGTTCCAGCAGGCCTATTTCGTCATCGATCGCTTCGAGGACGTGCTCGACCTCGTCCTGCGCGACGACTTCGCCGCGCTCTGCGACGGCCTCGACGCGCTCGGCGATCTCGAGCCGGGCGAGGAGCCACTGCGCGCCGCGGCCTGAGGTGGGATCCCGCCAGCGTCACATTTGATGCCCGAAGCGGGATCCCGCCGTCGTCACATTTGATGGACGCCCTATCGCCGCCTCGCTAAGAGGGCGGCGAGAGGGTGGGCACGAAATAATGACGGTGTCGGAAGGGCATAAGGGCGCGTGGACAGCCCGGTAGCGCAGCGCATCCGCGAAATGATCGTCGACGGCACGCTGGCGGCCGGAACGCGCGTCGCCGAAGCGACGATCGCCGAGCGGCTCGGCGTGTCGCGCACGCCGGTGCGCAATGCCCTGCCCGCCTTGGCCACGGAGGGTCTGCTCGAGCCCGCCGGCAAGCGCGGCTATGCGGTGCGCGGCTTCAGCGTCGAGGACAGCTTCCGGGCCACCGAGATACGCTGCGTGCTCGAAGGCTATGCCGCCCGCGAGCTCGCTGCCCGGCCCGACCGCGCCGCCATCGTCGCCGAGCTGCATCAGTGCCTGAAGGACGGCGACGCGATCTTCGCCAAGGGCCATGTCGTCAAGGACGACGAGAGCGAATATGCGCGGATGAACCGCCGCTTCCACGACATCATCGTCGACGGCGCCCGCGACGCCTTGCTCGCCGAGCTGATCCACCGCGTCTATGCGGTGCCATTCGTCGCCCCCGGCGTGGTCGCGTTCAACCGGGTGCCGCTCGCCGAAATCTACCCGATCCTGGTCTCCGGCCACCACCAGCACCACGCCATCGTCGACGCCATCGAGGGCGGCCAGCCCGACGTCGCCGAATCCCTGATGCGCGGCCATTCCAGCCCGGCCCGGCGGAGTTTGGGCCTGGAACGCCCGGGCGGCGAGATGAGCGTGGCGGTCTAGCCAGCCCCGTCGTCCCAGCGAAGGCTGGGACCCCAGTGGAAGTTCACACGGAGCCCGCGCCGCGCCGCGACAACGCCCGCGACCCTCCTCACTGGGACCCCGGCCTCCGCCGGGGCGACGTGGAAGGGCTTAGCCGCCCTTCCAGGTCGGAATAACTTGACCTTAACCCGTCTGCGCCCATAAACGGGATCCCACGCGGTCGCTTGCGGCAGCGTGAAGCATCAAGAGTGGGCCTTCGGGGCCCACGCCAACCTGCCTCCCGGGCAAGGTGGCGGTCCCAGACGGGACGATGCGGCCGAGACGGCAACGAAGCGGGTCTCTCAGCCACATCTCCCGAGCGAAAGAAGGAAGATGGAGCTGATTCTCGAGCGCATCCCGGTCCCGTCCCACCCTGGCCCGCCGCAGATGACGGCGGTTGAGCCGCGCTTTCGGGAATTCGAAGTGCCGCTGCCGGCCGAGCTTCGCGCGTTCGGCGCCTCGGTCCGCGCCACCGCGACGGGCCCCGCCCAGGCGCCGGCGGTGATCGTGCTCGGCGGCATTTCCGGCAACCGTTTCGTCGGCCGCGGCCGCGACGGCGGTGCCGGCTGGTGGCGAGGGCTGGTCGGCGCCGGCGGCGCGATCGATCCGGAGCGGCATCTGGTGATCGGCATCGACTTCGCCGCCGATGCCACTGGCGCCGCCGCGCCGTCCACGACCGATCAGGCGCGGGTGCTGATCGCAGTGCTCGACACGCTCGGCCTCGCGCAGGCCGAAGCGGTCGTCGGCGCTTCCTATGGCGGCATGGTTGGCCTGGCTTTGGCCGAGATCGCGCCGGAGCGCGTGCGCAAACTGGTCGTCATCTCCGCCGGCGCCGAGCCCCATGCCGCCGCTACCGCCGGCCGCGAGCTGCAGCGGCGCGTCGTCGCGCTCGGCATCGCCGGGGGCCAGGGGGAGCAGGCGCTCGCCATCGCCCGCGGCATGGCGATGATGAGCTACCGGACCAGCGACGAATTCGCCGCGCGCTTCACCGGCGGCATCGACGGATGCTGTCCGCGCACCGCTTCGCAGCCCGGCGCCTATTTGCGCGCGCGCGGCGACGATTTCGTCTCGGTGATGTCGCCCGAGCGCTTCCTCAGCCTCTCCGCCTCGATCGACCGCCACCGCGTCGACGCGTCGCGCATCCGCACCCCCGCTTTGCTGATCGGCGCGGAGAGCGACCAACTGGTTCCCGCCGACCAGATGCGCACCCTTGCGGCTTCCCTCGCCGGGCCGGCCGAGCTTCATCTGCTGCCCTGCCTCTACGGCCATGACATGTTCCTGAAGGAAGCGGAGACGGTGGGGCGACTGGTCGCGCCCTTCCTCGACGCCTGACATGGCGAAAGGCCGCAAGCCCTCGACGATCGTCGCCGCCGCGCGCCCGGATCGCGACCCGGCCTATGGCAGCGTCGCGCCGCCGCTCTGGTCCTCCGACACCTTCCGCTGGGCGGACGCCGACACCAAGCCGGATTACGATTATTCGAGAACCGTCAATCCGACCCGCGACCTGCTCGCCGAGGCTCTGGCGGAGCTGGAAGGCGCGGCGGGCGGGGTGGTCACCAACAGCGGCCAGTCGGCGGCCTTGCTCGCTCTGCTGCTCCTCCCGGCCGGGGCGCGGATCGTTGCGCCGCACGATTGCTATGGCGGCACCTATCGTCTGATCAAAGGCTTCGAGGAGCAGGGCAAGCTGCACGCGACCTTCGTCGACATGCTCGACGATGCGGCCTTCACCGGCGCGCTAGAGGGCGGCGCCGACATGGTCTGGATCGAGACGCCGAGCAATCCTTTGCTCCGCGTCACCGACATCGCTCGCCGCGCGGCACAGGCAAAGTCGGCAGGCGCGCTCGTCGTCGCCGACAACACCCTGCTGACCCCGGTCCGGCAGCGGCCGCTGGCGCTCGGCTGCGACCTCGTCATGCATTCGACCACCAAGGCGCTGAACGGCCATGCCGATCTGTTCGGCGGCGCCCTCCTCGCCGCCGATCCGGCCCTGGTCGAGAGGCTGCAATGGTGGGCCAATGCGGCGGGGCTCAGCGGCTCGGCGCATGATGCGTCGCAAATCCTGCGCGGCCTGCGCACGCTCGTGCTGCGCGTCGACCGGCAGGAGCAGAGCGCGCGGGCGATCGCGAAGTGGCTGTCGCGCCAGACGATCGCCGGGCAGGTGCTCTATCCGGGCCTCGGCTTCATGATCAGCTTCCGCGTCGCCGGCGGGACGCAGGCCGCGGCGAAATTCCTCGCCGCGCTCGAGCTGGTCACCCTCGCCTCCTCGCTCGGCGGCTTCGCCACCCTGATCTGCAAGCCCGCGACGATGACCCACCGCGGCATGCCGCCGGAAGCGCAGGCGGCGGCGGGTATCGACCCGGATTTGCTGCGGCTTTCGGTCGGCCTGGAGGACGCGGAGGATCTGATTGCCGATCTGGCGCGGGGATTCGCGGCGGTAGGGTGAACCCCACCGTCATTGCGAGGAGCGTAGCGACGCGGCAATCCAACTTAGTGGTCGCGACACGCTCGGGACTGGATTGCTTCGCTCGGCTCGCAATGACGATAAAGGCTCAGCGCCGACCTGGGCTAAGACGCCATTGCCGGCTGCGGCGCCGGCTGCGGCGGCGGGGCGTGGTGCCGCCGGCCCCAGGGAACCAGGTCCCAGAGCCGCTCGTGGAAATAGAAGAGGAAAATCTTCGACAGCACTTCGAACACCGCGATCGAGCCGGCGACCTTGATGCTGCCGGTCATGACCAGCGACCAGATGAAGGTGTCGATGCTGCCGAGGATGCGCCAGCTCACCGCCTTCACGAAGGATCGCGGGTGCGATTCCATCTTCCTAAACAGGAACATTGCCGCACCTCCTCACCTTCGCGAAATTCGCGCCGGGCCCTTGGCGCCGATTAGCATCATGTCCCCGATTCACCGCGCCTCCTCCCCGGCGAAAAAGCCGGAGCGGTGGAGGAAGTCGCCGAAATGCTCGCCGGGCGCGCGCTCGCGGGCATAATTGCCGAGCGTCTGCTCCAGAGTGTCGAGAATCGCCGCCTCCCCCGCATTGTCCAGAACGACCCGGTTCAGCCGCTCGCCGTGGAAGCCGCCGCCAAGCCAGAGATTGTACTTGCCCGGCGCGCGGCCGGTCAGCGCGATCTCCGCGACATAGGGGCGCGAGCAGCCGTTCGGGCAGCCGCTGATCCGCATCGTGATCGGCTCGTCGGTGAGGCCGTTCTGGGCCAGGATCGTCTCGATCTTGGTCGCCAGCTCGGGCAAATAGCGCTCGGCCTCGGCCATCGCCAGCGGACAGGTCGGCAAAGCGACGCAGGCGATGGCATTGCGGCGAAGCGCGCTGGCGCCGCCGCCCTCTTCGATATGGTGCGCCGCAAGGATCGCCTCGATGGCGGGCCTATCCTCGGGCGCAATATCGGCGACGATCAGATTCTGGTTCGGGGTTAGGCGGAACGCGCCTTTGTGGACCTTTGCCAGCGCGCGGAGCCCGTCCATCAAAGGCCGGTCCGGCCGGTTCGCGACGCGGCCGCTCTCGACGTATAAAGTGAGGTTGAAGCACCCGCTTTCGGTCTCGCGCCAGCCGATCGCATCGCCGTTGGAGTCGAGCGCGAACGGCCGCACCGGCTCGAACGGGGTGCCCATGCGGCGCTCGATCTCGGCCTTGACGAAGTCGAGGCCCTTGTCGTCGACCGTATATTTGAACCGCGCTCGCGAACGCTCGGCGCGGTTGCCGTAATCGCGCTGCACGCCCATCACCGCGTCGGCGGCTGCGATCAGCCGGTCCTTCGGGATATAGCCGACGACGTCGGCGAGCCGCGCATAGGTGGCGGGATCCTGGTCGGACCGGCCCATGCCGCCGCCGATCGCGACGTTGAACCCCTCGATCCCTCCCGGTCCGCCGATTGCGATGAAGCCGAGATCCTGGGTGTAGAGGTCGATGTCGTTCGACGGCGGGATGACGAAGCCGATCTTGAACTTCCGCGGCAGATAGGTGCGGCCGTAGAACGGCTCCTCCTCCTCCGAGGTCGCGACGCGCTCCTTGCCGTACCAGATTTCGTGATAGGCGCCGGTGCGCGGGATGACGTGGTCGCTCAGCGTCTTCGCCAAAGCCGCGACCTCGGCATGGCGAACGGAATCGGCGGGATTGGCGGTGGACATGACGCCGCGCGCATCGTCGCCGCAGGCCGCGATCGTGTCGAGCAGCACTTCGTGCAGGCCCTGGATGGTCGGGCGGATCTCCTCCTTCACCACCCAGTGGAACTGGAAGGTCTGGCGGGCGGTGAGGCGGATCGTCTCGCCGCCATGGGCGCGGGCGAGGTCGTCGATCTTCAGCCACTGCGCCGGCGTGCAGACGCCGCCCGGCAGCCGCACCCGGACCATGAAGGTGATCGCCGGCTCGAGCTTCTGCCGCCGCCTCTCGTCGCGAATGTCGCGATCGTCCTGCTGATAGATCCCGTGGAACTTCATCAGCTTGTTTTCTTCGAAGCGGACGCCGCCGGTGATCCGGTCGAGCAGGCCCTCATCGATCCGGCCGCGCAGATAGTCGCTGTCGTATTTCAGCCGCTCGTCGGGGCCCAGCCGGTCGAGCGGCTGGGAGATGTCGGCGCTGCGGTCGATCGTGTCGCTCATCATGTGTCTCAGTAAACGTCGCGCTGGTAGCGGTGCGCGGCGGCGAGATCGCGGACATAATCCGCCGCCGCCTCGCGCCCGCCGCCCGCCTGTTCGGCGACGATGCGGATCAGGGTCTCATGGACGTCGGGGGCAAGCGCAATTGCATCGCCGCAGACGTAGAGATGGGCGCCCTCCTCCAGCCAGGCGTAAAGGTCCTTCGCCTGCTCCAGCATCCGGTGCTGGACGTAGACTTTCTCTCCCGTGTCGCGGGAGAAAGCGACGTCCATGCGGCCGAGCGTCCCGCGCTTCAGCCATTCCTGCCATTCGGCCTGGTAGAGGAAGTCGCTGCGGAAATTGCGTTCGCCGAAGAACAGCCACGAACGCCCGCCAGCCCCGGTCGCTTCGCGCTCCTGCAGGAAGCCACGATAGGGCGCGACGCCGGTGCCGGCGCCGATCATGATGATCGGCGCGTCGTCCTTGGGCAGGCTGAAATGCGGATTGTGCTGGACGTAGACCGGCAAAATGTCGCCCGGCTGGAGGCGGTCGGCGAGCAACGCAGAGGCGACCCCGTTTCGCGCCTCGCCGTGGAGACGGAAGCGGACCGGCGCGAGGGTGAGATGCGCCTCGTCGGGCATTGCCGTGAGGCTGGAGGCGATCGAGTAAAGCCGCGGCTGCAGCGGACGCAGGCCCGCGAGCAGGCTCCCGGCGTCGACGCCGCCGACCGGGAAGCGGCGGATGATATCGACGATATGATGGTCGCGGAGGAAGGCGACGCGTTCGGCCGCGGCTTCTTCGCCGCGCAGGCGCTCGAGCTCCGACGCGCCACTGTATTTCGCCCATGAATCGACGAAGCGGGGGCTGGCAATGGCGATCTCGAAGCGCCGCTCCAGCGCCTCCGCCAGCGCGACGCTCTCGCCCTTGACCAGGACGGTGGCGCCGCCGTCGAGGCCGGTCGCGTCGAGCAACTGCGCCACCACCACGGGATCGTTGGCGGCGGCGATGCCGAGCGCGTCGCCCGGCTCATAGGCAAGGCCCGAGCCCGAAATGTCGAGCTCGAGATGCCGCGTTTCCTTGGTCGAATGGCGGCCGACGATGAGGATATTCTCGAGCAGGGTCGCCGCGAATGGATTGCGCTTGTCATGCGCCGGCGCGGTCGCCGGAACCGGCACTGCGCTTGGGACCGGAAAGGCCGGCGCCGCGGCGGCGGCGAGCTCGGCGGCGAGCAGGTCGACGATGGCGCCGCTCCAGGCGGCCGCCGGCTCCTCATAGTCGATGTCGCAGTCGACCCGCTCGTGCAGCCGGGCCGCGCCCAATTCCTCCAGCCGCCGGTCGATCCTCTTCCCCGCTTCGCAATATTTCTCGTAGGTCGAATCGCCGAGCGAGAGGACGGCGAAGCGCAGATTGGCGAGTTGCGGCGCGCGCCGCCCTTCGAGGAATTCGAAGAAGCCGATCGAGGGCCGCGGCGGGTCGCCCTCGCCATAGGTGCTGACGATGAAGAGGATGTCCTCCTCGTCCTTCAGCTGCCGGACCTTGTAATCGGCCAGATCGGAAAGACGCGGCGACAGGCCGCGTTCGGCCGCGGCCTCCGCCAGCGCCTTGCCGAGGTCGCGGGCATTGCCGGTCTCGGTGCCGTAGAGGATGGTCAGCGTCCGCCCCTGCGGCGCTGTTTCGGGCACGGCCTCGACGGCGCCGCCGCGCAGCAAGCCGGCGTCGAGGCCGGCGAAATAGCCGCTGATCCAGCGCGCCTGGGCGGGGTTGAGGCTGCGGGCGAGCGCCTCGACATGCTGCCATTGGTCGACCGACAGCGCGCCTTCCTGGAAGAATTGGGCGACGGTCATTGCGAGATCTCCGCGTGCGGATTCAGATCACCCATTGGTCCGCTCCTTCCCCGTCATCTTCGCCGGGCGCGATCAGCCGGCCCGGCCGCGCCTCGTCCTCCCGCGCGTCGAGCGCGAGGACGACGTGCACGCCGGCCCGGGTCATCAGCAGCGCCACTTCGCGCGCGCGCCGCACAATCTCCGCCCGCGCCGGTTCGCCCTCGCCCAAATCATGGACCAGGCCATTCAGGGCCGCCTCGTCGAGCAGGAAGACATGCCGGCCCTGCGCCTTGAGCCGTTCGGCCAGGCGTGCGGCGCGAGCGGCGCGATCCGTCGTCTCGCCTCCGCCGATCCAGAGGATCTCCCCGGCCTCGCTCCGGGGCGCGCCGACGCGCCTGCCGCCGCCGGCCGGGAAATCCCGGACCAGCCCGGCCGCGACCGTCTTATGCGTCAATTTGTCGATCAGGATGAAGCCGCCGAGCCGGCGATCGTCGGCGTAGCGGATTGCCGGCACCGGCCGGTCGAGGTCGATCCCGACCCGGCCGATCTGGTTGAGCCCGAGAGAGGCCGCCGGCCGTTCCGCCATCGTGTCGACGTCGAGCACTGCGTCGGGCGCGCCGAGGCTGGCAGAGACGGTGCGGGTGCCGATCTTCAGCCAGTAGGAGCGGTGCGGGACCATCGCCTCCTCCGCCATCCAGACCAAATTCGCCTCGATCCGCACCGCCGGCTCCGCCGCCGCGTCCGGCGCGGCGATGAGGTCGCCGCGCGAGCAGTCGATATGGTCGGCGAGGGTGAGGGTCACCGACTGGCCCGACCCGGCTTCGGCGAGGTCGCCGTCGAAGGTGACGATCCGCTTCACCGTCGAGCGGGTGCCGGCGGGGAGCACGGCCACCTCGTCGCCGACGCGGACGCGGCCGCTGGCGATGCGGCCGGCATAGCCGCGGAAATTCTGGTCGGGCCGGTTTACCCACTGGACCGCCATCCGGAACGGCGCCTCGGCCGCGGTTCGCGGCTCGACCGCGACCGTCTCGAGATGCTCGAGCAGGGCCGGGCCGCGATACCAGGGCATCGCCGCCGAGCGGGTCATGACATTGGCGCCTTCACGGCCCGAAACCGGAATGGCGGTGAAGGCCTCGATCCCCGCATCGCGCGCGAAGGCGCGATAATCGGCGACGATCTCGTCGAACCGCGCCTGGTCGTAGCCGACCAGGTCCATCTTGTTCACGGCGAGGACGAGGCTGTGGATTCCGAGCAGATGGACCAGGCAGGAATGGCGCCTTGTCTGGGTCAGTACCCCCTTGCGGGCGTCTATCAGGATCACCGCCAAATCCGCCGTCGAGGCGCCGGTGACCATGTTGCGCGTATATTGCTCATGGCCGGGCGTGTCGGCGACGATGAACTTGCGCCGCGCCGTCGCGAAGAAGCGATAGGCGACGTCGATCGTGATCCCCTGCTCGCGCTCCGCGGCGAGGCCGTCGACGAGCAGCGCGAGGTCGAGCGTCTCGCCGGCGGCACCCGCCTTGCGGCTGTCGCTGCGCAAAGTGGCGAGCTGGTCGTCGAACAGCATCTTCGAATCGTAGAGGAGCCGTCCGATCAGGGTCGACTTGCCGTCGTCGACCGAGCCGCAGGTTATGAAGCGCAGCAGCGACTTGTTCTGGCTCGCCTCGATATAGTGCTCGATCTCGGCACGCGCCGCGTCGGCGGCGGGTGGAGTCTTGAGCACGGTAGCCACGACTAAACCGTCATCCCGGCGGAGGCCGGGATCCCAGTGAGGAAAGGGCGACGGCGTTTTTCACCCGCTGGGATCCCGGCCTGCGCCGGGATGACGGGAAGGAGGGGGCGCAGGAGAGCCATCAGAAATATCCCTCCCGCTTCTTGCGCTCCATGGAGGCGCCGCCGCCGTCGCGATCGATGGCGCGGCCCTGGCGCTCGGAGGTGGTGGCGACGAGCATCTCCTGGATGACCTCGGCCAGCGTCTCCGCCTCGCTCTCGACGGCACCGGTCAGAGGGTAGCAGCCCAGGGTGCGGAAGCGGACCGAGCGCTCGACCGGCACTTCGCCCTCCCGAAGCGGGAAGCGGTCGTCGTCGACCATCAGCAGGAGCCCGTCGCGCTCGACCGTGGGCCGGGGCGCCGCCAGATAGAGCGGCACGATCGGAATGCTCTCGGCGTAGATATACTGCCAGATGTCGAGCTCGGTCCAGTTCGAGAGCGGGAAGACCCGGATCGTCTCCTTCGGCCCCTTCTTCGTGTTGTAGAGGCTCCACAGCTCCGGCCGCTGGTTCTTCGGGTCCCAGCGATGGCTGGCCGAGCGGAAGCTGAAGATCCGCTCCTTCGCCCGGCTCTTCTCCTCGTCGCGGCGGGCGCCGCCGAAGGCCGCGTCGAAGCCGTAGAGATCGAGCGCCTGCTTCAGCCCCTCGGTCTTCCACAAATCGGTGTGGAGGCCGCCATGATCGAACGGATTGATGCCGAGCCGCTCCGCCTCCGGATTGCGGTAGACGATCAGCTCCATGCCGCTTTCCGCGGCGACGCGGTCGCGCAGCGCGTACATGTCGCGGAATTTCCAGGTCGTATCGACGTGGAGAAGGGGGAAAGGCGGCGGCGCCGGGAAGAAGGCCTTGCGCGCCAGATGCAGCATCACCGCCGAATCCTTACCGACCGAATAGAGCATGACCGGCCGGTCGGTCTCGGCCACAACCTCGCGCATGATCTCGATGCTCTCCGCCTCGAGCTGCTCGAGATGGGTGATGCGGTGGCGGGCGAAGGAAGCGGGCGCGTTCACGAGGCGAGGGCTTTCGGGAAAGGGACGATTTGGGCGGGCGCGACGGCGCGGGCTACGTCGCGGGCGACCCAGCCGATGAGGATGGTGACCGGCGCGGAGGGCGGCAGCGCCTCCGCCAGCCGGTCGATATCGGCGATGGTGCCGGCGACCCGCGCTTCGTCCGGCAGGGTCGCGGAAGCGACGGCCACTGCGGGCGTGGCCGGGTCGAGGCCCTTGGCGAGGGCGCGACGGGCGAATTCGCCGAGGGTTTGGCGCGACATGTAGAGGATGGTGGTGACCTTGCGGTCGGCGACCGAGCCCCAGTCGATATCGTCGGGCAGGCGGCCGTCGGCGCCGTGGCCGGTGACGAACTGGACCCGCCGCGCGCGCTTGCGCTCGGTCAGCGACAGGCCGAGCGAAGCCGCCGCGCCCTGGGCGGCGCTGATGCCGGGGACGATCGAGACGGGCACGCCGGCGGCACGGCAGGCCGCGATCTCCTCCGTCGCGCGGCCGAAGATGCCCGGATCGCCGCCCTTCAGACGGACCACCGTTTCGCCGGCCAAAGCCAGCGCGACGATCCGCGCGTTGATGTCGGCCTGCCGGCAGGAGGGGCCGTGGCCTTTCTTGCCGACCGCGATCCGCTTCGCCTCGCGGCGCGCCAGCTCGAGCACCTCCGGTCCGACCAGATTATCGTAGAGGATCACCGTCGCCGCCTGCAGCGCCCGCATTGCCTTCAGCGTCAGCAGCTCGGGATCGCCCGGGCCGGCGCCGACCAGAGTGACGGAGCCGGCCGCGAATTGCGGTGCGCCGTCGAGCAGAGCCTCGAAATCGCTTTCCTCGGGGGCGCGCGCCGCGTTCGTCCAGGCCGCCTCGGTGAAACGCTGCCAGAAAGCGCGACGATCGGCAAAGCGGTCGAGCCGTTCCCTGAGCCGCGGCCGCCAGGCCTTGGCCGCTTTCGCCCAGGCGGAGAGGCCGAGCGGCAGCACGCTCTCGACGCGCGTCCGGATCGACTGGCCGAGCATCGGCGCGGCGCCGTCGGTCGAGATGGCGAGCAGGATCGGCGACCGATTGACGATGGTGCCGAACTGGACGTCGCAAAGCTCCGGCCGGTCGACCAGGTTGACCGGCACGCCCGCGGCGCGGGCGGCGGCGGCGAAACGGCGGGCCTCGGCTTCGTCGGGGAGGTCGGCGACGGCAAGGGCCGCGCCTGTGAGGTCGTCAGGCGCCCAGCCGTCTTTCAAGCGGAGGACCTTGGCGCCGGCCGCGGCGAGTAGCTCCTCCTTCCAGCGCGCGCCTTCCGACATCCCAACGACAACCGCCTTACGACCCTCGACCTTGTGGAAGAGCGGCAGAGTCGGCAGCGGCGCGATGCGGGGCTGGCTCATGCCGCCGCCCTCGCCCGCACCAATCGCCCGTCAGGCCCAACGTGAAGCCCGCATTCCTTCGCCTCGTCCTGCTCCCACCACCAGCGGCCGGCGCGCTCCGGCTCGCCGGGCTTGAGCGCCCGCGTGCACGGCTCGCAGCCGATCGACAGGAAGCCTTGAGCGTGGAGCGCGTTGACCGGGACATCGCGCTCCGCGCAGGCGGCGGCGACCCGTTCGCGGGTCCAGTCGAACAATGGCGCGAGCTTCACCAGGCCGCGCTCGGCATCCCAGCCGGCGAAGCTCACCCCGGCGCGGCCGCCCGATTGGTCGGCGCGAAGGCCCGTCACCCAGCCGGCGGCGCCGGCGAGCGCGCGCACGAGCGGCGCGACCTTGCGCACCTCGCAGCAGGCGAGCCGCGCGTCCCTGGAATGATAGAAACCGTTGATGCCGGAATCGCGCACCATCGCCGCCACCGCCGACGCGTCCGGGTGCCAGGAGCGGATGCGGACGCCGTAGCGCTCCTCCGTCTCCTGCCAGAGCTTGTAGGTCGACGGGAAAAGGCGGCCGGTGTCGAGCGTCGCCACTTCGATCGGCAGCTCCCCGGTGAAGATGAAATGCGCGATCAGCTGGTCTTCGATGCCGAAGCTGGTGGTGAAGACGAGCCGGCCGGGGACGGCAGCGACGAGGCCGGCGAGCCGGTCTGTCACGGTCGCGCTGGAGCCTTCCAGCGAGCGGAGGCGGACAAGCCGATCGTCCCCCTCCCCTGCGGCGAGAGGCGCTTCGACGCGGATCGTACCGCCACCGTCCATCGCCGTTGCGCACCCCTGAAAATTGGAAGAATATTCCTTCCTGCGCCGATAGAACCGCAGTGCCGACGCATCGGCGCGGGCGGCAAACAAGTGCAGGTGCGAGATATCCTCCTGCCGGTCAGCGATCAATGCGCGCCGGAAGATAACATGGCTGTTGCGCCGCAACATCGAATCTGTAGAAGATTATTCTAATATCAGAGGACCAATTGGATGGATGCCACCGACCGCAAGATCCTCGCCATCCTCCAGGAGGATGCCTCACTCGCCGTCGCCGAGGTGGCGAAGCGGGTGAACCTGTCGCAGACGCCCTGCTGGCGGCGGATCCAGAAGCTGGAGGAGAGCGGTATCATCGCCCGGCGGGTGGCGCTCGCCGATCCTGACAAGATCGGCTTCGGACTTTCGGTCTTCGTGGAAATCGAAACCGGCGACCATTCGGCCGCCTGGCTCGAGCGCTTCGCGTCCGCCGTCCTCGCCCTGCCGGAAGTGATGGAGGTCTATCGCATGGCCGGCGACGTCGACTATCTGCTGCGCATCGCCGCCTCCAGTATGGCCGATTACGATACCTTCTACCGCAAGCTGATCGCCGCGGTGCCGCTCAAGAACGTCACCTCGCGCTTCGCGATGGAACGGGTGAAGTTCACCACCGCTTATCCGGTGGCGCCGGCCCCGTCCTGAGCTTCGCAAGCCTGTCCACAGCCTTTCGCGAGAGCGCCGAAAACTTATCCACAGCCCGCCCCCATCCCGATCCACATCAATCTTGCCGGCCTGCCGAGATTCCGTTTGCGCGACTCGGCGAAGACTGACAGCTTCTGGTCTCGCGGTCATGAGCGGCCCACCGGCAACGGCAGGGAGTTCGAGATCGCCGCCACCGCGGAAAGCGGGAAAAGCCGCAAGGCTGGACCCGAAGGAAGCGAATGGCGGGGCGAGCGAGGAAGAAGCGTGAGGCGGAGGCGCAAGCCGAAGCCGCTCCCACTTTCCGGACCGTCCGGTGACATTCGGGCTTCGGCTCGAACGTCGCGAAAGAGAAGTCGTCAGGCAGCAATGCCAGGCGAAGTCTCGGAAGGGGGCCTGCCGAAGCAGCAATGCGGAAGCGGGTAACCCGATCGGAGGATCGAGGGTCGCAAGATCCGCGAAAGACCGATCCGCCGGGTAAAGAATGATTTCCCCTCGTGGGAGATCATCTGGAGCCTAGGAAAGTGGGGGCTGGCAGCGATGCCAGCCCCCATTATCGTTTGGGGCCCATCGTGTCCGCGGGCGGCCCGCACCTCCGCTTCCCCGATTCGGCTGCGACTCGATCGCCACGACGCCCCCGCCTCTCAGGCGACCCAGCGAACATCCACGAAAGAGTGCGTGCTGCGCAGGGAAATGGCACCTGACGCATACAGGCGTCGATTCGGCGTCGGGATGCGGCGCGCCGCTGCCTTCGGCCAGACAATCCCCTCGACGACGCGGCCGATCGGCTCCATCGGAGGCCGCGCGGACAGTCGTTATGCGTTGCGAAAAACGTCGCACGGAGCGGGGCATTCGGCGAGAATGGAGCCGACGCCGACACGGCGCTCCCGGGACATTCCCGGGAGCGCCGGCCAGGCCGCGCGGCGACTTATGTGCCTTGGATCTTCTGGAGAAGATCCAGCGGGATGTGCGGGTCGAGCCACTGGATCGGAACGTGCACGGGCGTCTTCTGGCGAAGCGTCGCCACCGTCACGTGCGGCCAGGACAGGCGATCCCGCCCGGGCCGCGGTAGAAGCTCCGCTTACCATTGCGCCGGGAACAGTCGGTCGCTCTATCGCCCTCCGGAATCCGTGCGCGAGAGAATTGGGCTATAGTATGATGCGTACTGCTTTCGAGGCGTGATGCACCCCTTCCCGCCGCGCCCTGACGGCCGATGAAAAAGGTATCCCGAGGCCGCCAGCGTTGCAAAATGGCGACACCCCATCGTCAAAATAAGTACGGTTAGTACTAAATACCTTGGACCGCGCAACTTTCGCGTCCAGTGAACGGGCATGTCGCGACGGGGCAAAGGACCGCCCGAGGGCGCGACTGCCGGACACATGGAGAACAGGGATGAACAAGCTGGCTTTTCTCGGATCGACCGCCATCGCATCGATCGCCTTCGCGGGCATGTCCCTCCTCGCCGCTAGTCCCGCCGCTGCCCAGGCCGGACCGCCGGCCACGCCGGACGATTGTCATGCACGGGCGGGGGACGAGGGCGCGACGCCCGGTGCGGATCCAAATTGTGCCCCGAGCGACGTTCGGTCCGCGGCCGCGCCCTCGCCAACTGCGGCGGCGGGCTCGGACCAATCGATCGTCGTTACCGGGACGAGGATCCGCCGTCGGAATCTGCAGTCGCCGGTGCCGATCACCTCCATCACGGCGGAGGAACTGCCCAATCAGGGCCAGGCGAATCTCGGCGACTCGCTCAACGATCTGCCTTCGCTGCGATCGACGTTCAGCCAACAGAATTCCGGCCGCTTCATCGGCACTGCGGGGCTCAATTTTCTCGACCTGCGCGGGCTCGGCACGAACCGTACGCTCGTGCTGGTCAACGGCCGCCGCCACGTCACCGCGCAGGCCGGCACCTTCACCGTGGACGTCAACACCATCCCGCAGGACCTGGTCGAGCGCATCGACATCGTCACCGGCGGCGAATCCGCCGTTTACGGTTCCGATGCGATCGCCGGCGTGGTGAACTTCGTGCTCAAGCGCAATTTCGACGGCATCAGGATTCGCACCCAGGGCGGCGTCTCCAGCCGCGGCGACCGCGGCGTCTATGTCGCGTCGGTGACGGCGGGAAAGGATTTCGGCGGCGGCCGCGGCAACATCGCCGTCGACCTGGAATATACCCATGCGTCGCCCGTCTACCAGTTCGAGCGGCCGAAGCGTTACGGCGCGCCCTGCGGCTTCGAACCGATCGAGGACACGACCGGCGAAGCGGCCACCGGCAATACGAACGGTAAGCCCGACACCGACTATGTCTGCGGAATCCAGGTGCCCGGCGTGACCGCCGGCGGCTCGATCGGTCTCCTCTCCATCGACCCGGCGATTTCGCTCAGCTTCGATCGCGCCGGCAATCTCGCCCAGGTGCAGGCGGACCGTTCGTTCCTCGGTTTCGGCGGCGACGTGCTGAGCACGAACCCGCTCGTCGGCACGCCGCTCAACGAGCGAGATCAGCTGGCCGTCGGTCAGGATCTCTATATCGCGAACGTCCTCGCCCATTTCGACGTGTCGGATGCCTTCAGGCCGTTCGCCGAAGCCAAGTTCGTCCATCAGCGCGTCCTGCAGGAAGGGCAGCCGACCTTCTTCCAGGGCAGGCTCGCCACCTTCTTCGCCGGCAATTTCGGCGCCGCCGTGCCCAGCCTCAGGTGCAACAACCCCTTCCTCAGCGCCCAGGCGCTGGGCACGCTGCGATCGTTCGGGCTTTGCGGCAACGTCGCGACCGGGACCTTCACGGTCAACCGCTTCAACGCGGACTTCGGCGGCCGCGGCGAAATCGACAAGCGGGACAGCTACCGGCTGGTCGGCGGCGTGGACGGCGATTTCAACGGCAATTGGCATTACGAGATCTCGGCCAATTACGGGCATTTCAAGTCGACCTTCGCCGAAGGGAACAACCTCTATTTCCGGGACATCAACGGCAAGCCCGCCGGATTCGCGCTCGCCATCGATGCGGTGCGCAACAGCGCCGGCCAGATCGTATGCCGGGTCAATGCCGACGCGGATCCGACCAACGACGATCCCGCCTGCGTGCCGATCGACATCTTCGGCGAGGGCGCCCCGAGTCAGGCCGCGCTCAACTATGTGAACACGACCTCCTATCTCTACTCCCGCGCCTCCGAGCTCGATCTCCTTGCCTTCCTGAGCGGCGATTCAGCCAGGTTCCTGAACCTGCCGGGCGGCCCGATCGGCTTCTCGCTCGGCGCCGAATATCGCCGCGAGACCGCTTATTCGACCGCCGATCCGCTGAGCCAGAGCGGCGGCACCTTCTTCAACAAGACCCCGGCTTTCGTCCCGCCCGCGCTGGCGGTGAAGGAGGTGTTCGGCGAGCTGAGCTTGCCGATCCTGCGCGACCTGCGTTTCGCCCGCGAGCTCACTTTGTCCGCGGCGGGCCGCTATTCCGACTACAATTCGGCCGCGGACAAGACTTTCGCGTGGAACGTCAGCGGCATCTATGCGCCGAGCGGCGACCTGCGCTTCCGCGGCAATTATTCGAAATCGGTGCGGACCCCTACCCTGCTCGATCTCCATCGCGCCGGGACGCAGAGCTTCGCCTTCCTCACCGACCCGTGCAGCCAGCGTAACATCGGCGGCGGCGGCAACCGCGTGGCGAACTGCGCCGCTCTGGGGGTGCCGACCACCATCCTCGCCGGTTCGCCCTGCGTCGGCGTCAACGGCCTCAAGGTCGGCGACCCCTTCCTCAACTGCGTCGCCGAAGGTTCGCCCCGCACGAGCATTTCCTTCCTCGCGGCCGGGAATCCGAACCTGAAGTCGGAGACCGGCAGGAGCCTCACCCTCGGCGCCGTCCTGACGCCCCGCTGGCTGCCGGGATTCAGCTTCACCGCCGACTATTTCGACATCAAGGTGACGAACCTGATCGCCACGCCGGCCCCGCAGGC